>CAZHQP010000433.1:0-2214 GCA_964534735.1 uncultured Roseivirgaceae bacterium | reverse complement strand
CACGCGACTGATCTCACCTGTCCCGGGAAGAAATACAAGCATGTCACCTTTTTGTTCGCGCAACGCTCTAATGATCGTATTTAAAACCGCATTCGCAAGCTTTTCATCTTTTTCAGGAGCAGCATGAATTATCGTTACGGGATATTGCCGGCCTAAGCTTGTAATGACGGGTGCATTACCCATGCGCTCAGAAATTTTTTCACCATCAAGTGTTGCAGACATGATCAGAATCCGCAGATCATCACGCACTAAGCTCTGCACCTGATGTGCAAGAGCCAGAGACAGATCGGCTTGCAGACTGCGTTCATGAAATTCGTCAAAAATAACAAGCCCCACTCCTTCCAGTGCATTATCGGTTTGGATCATTCGGGTAAGTATACCTTCTGTAACCACTTCAATGCGGGTTCGGGCACTTACCTGATTCTCAAATCGAACACGGTACCCAACGGTTTCACCTGCTTCTTCGCCTAACAAGCTTGCCATACGCACCGCGACTGATCGGGCAGCAAGCCTGCGTGGCTCAAGCATAACAATTTTCTGATTTACCAGCCACGGTTCATTCAACAGCTCAAGTGGAAGTACTGTACTCTTCCCGGCACCGGGCGGAGCCTGGAGAATAACTGTTGTTTGAGTTAGTAGTTTCTCTTTAAGGCTTGGGATTATATCTTGTATCGGATAGTTCAATTTCGAAGTTGGAAGGTCGAGGATAGAAGTTCGAAGTTAAACATCAGTCTATTACAACATGGTAAACATCCTGCTCGTTACGGGCGATCCCGGATACATGAAAGCCTCCGGCCTGAGGAATATCTTCAACCAGATCAAACACTTTACAATCACCGGGCAACCGGGAGAAGATTAATAAAAACGTATAGGTCTGTTTTCCTGATATAATTGTCCAAACAGGTGCGTAAGAAATATTCTCTGCATGAATAAGTTGTGCCCGTGAGCCCGAAGTGCGATCAACCAGAAATGTTGATCGCCAGATACGAATAAACATCTCATCGTATTCATTTTCATAATGACAGTGGACGTAGATATAAGCATCGGTGAGCAAATCAGGATCGATTGAACTGAGAATCTCAGTCCCGATCACTGGCTTGATAACCGGAATATCTTTCGTGATCGTTGCCATTACTCTTTCATCCGCTTATCGTAAGTGCCCGATTTTATCTTATTAATCAGGAACAATGCCCGCTCGATGCGAACATCGGTATTTTTTGAGCTGTTAATATAGTGCATCAGACTTCGCTGCAATCCTACCCGCATCTTATTCCATTTCTTGGCTCCCTCAACATCCTGTTCCAGCACAGCCTGCATCTCTTCCGGCAGTTCAAGTTTATCCGGATCAACAATCGTAAAGCTTATATTTACCCGATCACCTGGCTTTACACCAGCTGATTTCCGCATGGCCTGACTAACACTCAGGTATTTCGGGCCATCCTTTTTCGATTGGATAGCGAGGTTAAACGGCACTTTGTTAAGCTTACCCTCTACCCGTACGCGCCCGGGGGGCAGCTTCTTCATAATATCCACAGGAATCTCCGCCACGGTGGAAACCAGCATGTTCTTATACTCGGCCAACCGGGCCTCAAATGAAAAGCTTTGTTTTTTTGCCATCGCAGTGAAAACTATCCATTTCAAATTTCACTATTTTTAGTGCAAATCCAGAACTCATGCCCCTTTTGATCAGCAGTCACGCAGAATTTGAAACATACAAAGGTAAAGAACTTGGCGTATCCGACTATCTGAAGATCACCCAGGAACAGATCAATTTATTTGCTGATGCAACGCTTGATCACCAATGGATCCACACGGACCCAAAACGGGCTGCTGCGGAGACTGATTTTAAAAGCACTATCGCACACGGATATCTTACTCTCTCGCTGGTTCCGCACCTGTGGGATCAGATTGCCGAATTCAGGAATGTGAAGATGATGATCAACTATGGCATCTCGAGCTTAAAGTTTAACCAGGCAGTTCTGGTGAACAGCGAGGTTCGGATGCGTGCAAAGCTTCATTCAATTATCAACCTTCGTGGCATCACCAAATTTGAAGTAGACGTTACGCTGGAAATTAAAGACAATGCCAAGCCCGCATTTAATGCAGTGCTCGTTTTCCTGTATCATTTCTATTGAGCATGAAAGAGCTCTTCCTGATCAGCGGACTTGGGGCCGACCGAAGAGTTTTTCAATTCCTTGACCTTTCCGGATACAG
>CAZHQP010000432.1:0-2216 GCA_964534735.1 uncultured Roseivirgaceae bacterium | reverse complement strand
GAATAGCTTAAACTGAACGTGTTTATAGAGTAATCCAGCAATGATTGCACCCGTTACGTATGAAAGTGTAATGGAAACAATCAGCTTCGCTTTGTCAACCATCTCCTGATTCTGCCGGAATTCTTTTTTGGTGAACATGGAAAATAAAATTCCCAGATCGGTTGTCGCTCCGGTTAAGTGAGTTGTTTTAACGGCAAAGTTCGAGATGCTGGCTGTCAGACCATTTTGCAACCCCATCGCAAAAAGCATCAATGACAGCAGCAGCTCGGTTTCCTTCAGGGTTTCCTGGTAAAAGAATTGGCCGTATACACCCACGATCAGCAAGCAGATAATCTCCAGCACAACCGGAATTGAATGCGCCACATATTTATTACGACCGTTAAAATGGATCACGATCATGTTGGATGTAAAGCTTCCAAAGAAGAAAAGCAGGATCCAGCTCAACACCACAAACACCTGGTAAAAATTACCGCGAACGATCTCTGCCGCAAAAATGGCAAAGTACCCTGTTACATTCGAAGAGAATGACAGAAAGATCAGGAATGATGCAACATTCACCATGCCCGCGGTGAAGGCCGTAAGCACGCCAAGTCTTATATTATCCGCTAATGTTCTTGTATGACTATACTTTCTTAACACAATCTCTACTATTTATTAAATGTCAGCTTCGCAATTCCTTTCACCTGGATGTCTGAATCAAAATTCAGCACCATTGTATTTTTATCGAGCTCGGTTAAATTATAATGCTCAATCACTTTATCGGCATATTCGAGTTCGAGTATATGTCCTCTGCCCTTCAGTTTCCACTTTACTTGTTTGGTTGTGTCTGTGCCATGAAGCATCAGCGTTCCATCAGGATTAAAATCCCAGGTCTCGGCAGAATGAATAATAAGATGTTTGCCGAGTTGGTCCTTTACGCTTTGCGCAACCGTGTCCCGGTTCATTATTCTTAACGCAGCACGACTGTATGCTTTTTCATACTCCCACGAATGTTCATTCCACTTGCCGAGAATCTGCTGCTCCGGACTTTCAAGCTGCCCCATGATCCAAAGCATTCCAAGCGCACCAAAAAGCAATATCGTAGTATAGACAGTAACCGGTTTCATATCTTTAACTGGTAAGCAATTGAGCAATCAAATCTTTTTCAGCGATGCGTGTACCCGCTTGCATGCTTACTTCTTCAGTCTGCACACCACTTCTAAGAATAAGCTTGACTGGATTAAACTCATTCCGTTTAAGTCTGAACGGCTGATCAAGTGCAACAAAAACACAATCTACTTTATTCAGCTCTGCCAAAACGCGAAATGACTCAGCGCTGTTGCCATGAAAGATTTCGTAGCGGATGTTAATAATTTTCTCCGGATACTTATTCTGCATGATCGAGCAACCCTCGCGGAATTCCTGCGGAATAGCATCTTGTAAAATTTTCTGTGAAGAATAAAAGAGAAGATCGGTAATCGAATCAGAAACGAATGTGCTGTAGAGGAAAATCACATTCAGCTTTTCGTTTGAGCTTAACGCTGCATGCTTCAATAATAAAAGTGGTGTACCGCTGAAATCTGTAGGTATTAAAATGGTGCGCATAACGAGTGTTTTTACATGCGCAAAATGCACTACCCGGATTAGGATGGCCTAAGAACAAAATTAGAATGCTATTAGAGCAGATTAGAATCCGATTAGAAACATGAAAATGTCTGCGTTATAAAACCGCTAATGGAAACGACAGCCGCACCGTAGTTCCTTCATTTTCAACAGATGAAACGACAATCGTACCTTTATGCTGGCGGATAATATTCCGGGTCAACGGCAACCCGATTCCATAGCCCTCATAGCTTTTTGTATTGGATGCCCGAAAAAACGGGTCGTAGATAAAATCAATTTCTCCCTGCGGAATCCCGATCCCTAAATCCTTGATAGCTATGATAACTTCGTTTTGTGCAGTTCCGATGGAAACCTTCACGACCTGATTGGATGAATACTTGCATGCATTGTTAACAATGTTTGAAATTGCCAGGTGAAGCAATTGCGTATTACCCTGAATTTTAAGCTTTTTTGGATTATCAGGGATCAAACTTAAATCAAGCTGGACTTTGTTTTTTGGATTGAGGCGGTCAATCGTTTCTTTCACATCCCACAAAAGCTGATCCGCACGCAAGATCTCCATCTTTTGCTTTTTACCGTCAAAGCCGGTTTGTGCCAGAAAAAGCAACGATTTT
>CAZHQP010000431.1:0-2220 GCA_964534735.1 uncultured Roseivirgaceae bacterium | reverse complement strand
TCCTCGGAGGTTCGTTCAGCCGTGCATCCATTTTTGCATTGGGTATCATGCCGTACATTTCGGCATCGATCATCGTGCAATTGTTAGGATTCGCAGTTCCGTACTTTCAAAAATTGCAGAAGGAAGGTGATTCAGGCCGCAAGCGCATGAATCAGATCACCCGCGTACTCACAATTTTCATTACCGCCTTCCAGGCTTACGGTTATTTGCGCGGAACAATTGATCCGAAAGCGATCATTGACCCCGGTATGTTCTTCTACGCATCGTCTATCATTATCCTGATTGCCGGAACTATGTTCTGTATGTGGTTAGGAGAAAGAATTACGGATAAAGGCATTGGTAACGGTATTTCTGTACTGATCATGATCGGTATCGTGTCTCGTTTCCCGGCAGCGATTTACATCGAAGCTGAAAGCAGAGGTATGCAAGGCGCTTTGTTGCTCCTGATCGAGATCATCGCATTGTTCTTTATTATCATGGGTGTGATCATGCTTACACAAGCTACCCGCAGAATTCCAATCCAGTATGCCAAGCAGGTTATTGGAAACAAATTATACGGTGGCAAGCGTGACTTCATCCCGTTGAAGCTTAACTCTTCCGGTGTAATGCCAATTATCTTCGCACAAGCGCTGATGTTTATCCCGGCATTGATTTCGGGAATCTGGGAAGACACCGATACCGGTGCCTATTTCAGATCTACATTCTCTGACTTTACAAGCTGGGAATACAACTTATTGTTCGGTTCATTGATCCTGATCTTCACCTTCTTTTACACTGCGATCACGATCAACTCAAACGACATTGCTGATAATTTAAAACGTAACGGTGGGTTTGTGCCAGGCATCAAGCCGGGTAAGGATACCGCTAATTTTATCGATACAGTTTTATCAAGAATTACACTGCCTGGTGCTTTGTTTTTGGTTACGATCGCTATTCTTCCTGCATTTGCAGCAAAGATTGGCATCACCACAAGCTTTGCACAGTTCTTCGGTGGTACTTCGTTGCTGATTATGGTTGGGGTTATCCTTGACACGCTTCAGCAAATTGAAAGCTACTTGTTGATGCGTCATTACGAAGGAATGATGAAATCGGGCAGGGTAAAAGGACGTTCTCAAATTGCTACGGCTTAAGTGCTGAATGGTTCACTTAAAGACTGACGAAGAGGTACAACTGATTAGAGAGAGTGCCCAGATTTTGGGCAAAGCTCACGGAGAAGTTGCCAGGCTGATAAAGCCCGGAGTAAAAACCTCAGCGTTAGACAAAGTGGCGGAAGAATTTATCCGGGATAATGGAGGAGTACCCTCTTTTAAAAATTATAACGGATTTCCTGCGACACTTTGCATCTCGGTCAATGATGTAGTGGTGCACGGCTTTCCTGGTAACTACGAGTTAAAGGAGACGGACATTATTACGGTTGACGGGGGAGTGTACTTTAAAGGCTTTCACAGTGACTCGGCTTACACGTATCCATTGGAAGGTGTGAGTAAAGAAACACTGTTGTTGCTGGACCGGACATACGATTCTCTTTTTAAAGGGATCGAGCAGGCGAAAGCCGGCAACCGGATTGGTGATGTGAGCCACGCGATTCAAAGCTATGTTGAAAGCTTTGGATACGGTGTGGTGAGAGAACTGGTAGGGCACGGCATAGGAAAAAATCTTCACGAAGATCCTGAAGTTCCGAATTTCGGAAAGCAGGGTAAAGGAGTGAAACTTGTTCCGGGAATGGTTTTCGCGATCGAACCGATGGTTAACGGAGGAACGAAAAACGTAATCCAAGAGAATGACGGATGGACGATCCGGACAGCAGATAAAAAACCATCGGCTCATTTTGAGCACACGGTGGCAGTATTGAAAGAAAAAACAGAGGTGCTAACAACACATCAGTATATAGAAGAAAACTATTCGTATAAGTGGCGAAACAGAAGTCGATAGAACAGGACGGAACAATTTTAGAAGCATTATCGAACGCAATGTTCAGAGTGCAGCTGGAAAACGGACATGAAGTTCTGTCTCATATTTCAGGTAAGATGCGGATGAATTATATCCGGATTCTGCCAGGCGATAAAGTAAGACTGGAGATGTCACCATACGATTTGACAAAAGGAAGAATTGTATTTCGATATAAATAAACGGTAGAGGCGAAAGCAACTACGCTAACTAGAAGTAAAATGAAAGTTAAAGCATCCATAAAAAAGCGCAGCGCTGATTGCAAAGTGATCA
>CAZHQP010000430.1:0-2230 GCA_964534735.1 uncultured Roseivirgaceae bacterium | reverse complement strand
TGGATATTTCTTTTGATGACACCAAGGCAAAATCATCTTCCTTTTCTGAGTCGCTCAGTAAAAGCGGAAAAGTACTGATCGGTTTCGGGGCAGCTGTAAATTTCAGTGATGCGTCAAAAGATGAGAGCTCAATTGAATCTGTAAAAGCACACTTTCAACTGCTCGACATTACATTTAATATGAGTGCAAAAATGACTCAATCATCTTCCGGAGATATAAATGATTTCGTTAGTATTTCGGTAAAAGTTAACGGCAGAAATGGTGGTCGGGTAATCCTTGAACAGGATGCCGATACAGGCGAATATGTACCCTATATGAAGTATAGCGATGGATCAACTGAACCATTAGAGAATCTTTTACAGGATTTAAGCTTCGAAGTAGAAAATATGCTCGGCTAGGTACATTCAATATTTTATAAAAGAGGCCTTGAGGCCTCTTTTTTTTGCCCTAACTTGAAGGGTTATGGAAGGAATGCTAAAACCCGGATCTCTGGCCGGTAAAACCATTATCATTACTGGCGGAGGCACAGGCCTTGGCCGGTCAATGGGAAAATATTTTTTAGAGCTTGGCGCAAATCTGGTTATCACCAGCCGCAAGCTTGATGTGATTCAGAAGGCTGCTGAAGAACTGAGTGCTGAAACAGGAGGCAGTGTCCTGGCCGTTCCTTGTGATGTAAGAAAATATGAAGAAATTGAAAATGTAATCCGGCAAACCGAATCAAAATTCGGAGAAGTAAATGGCGTATTGAATAATGCTGCCGGAAACTTCATTAGCCCGACAGAACGTTTATCGCATCGTGCATTTGATATCGTGGTAGACATTGTTCTCAAAGGGACCTATTACACCACACTTGCTGCAGGCAAAAACTGGATCGCTAAAAAGCAGCCCGGTACATTTTTAAATATTGTAACCACATATGCCTGGACAGGTTCGGGCTATGTCGTTCCCTCTGCATGTGGCAAAGCAGGTGTACTCGCCCTAACCCGGTCACTTGCTGTGGAATGGGCGAAGTATAAGATCAGAAGCAATGCGATCGCCCCGGGACCTTTCCCAACAAAAGGCGCATGGAGTCGGTTATTGCCAGGTGATCTTGTAAAACAATTTGATCCGGCCGGGCGCATTCCATTAAAGCGTGTTGGCGAACACCAGGAATTGGCAAATCTCGCAGCCTATTTAATGTCAGATTATTCTGCTTATGTGAATGGAGAAGTAATAACCATTGATGGCGGTGAATGGCTGCGCAATGGCGGTGAATTCAGTCACCTGGAAGCGATACCCGATGAACTTTGGGATACAATCGAAAAAACGAGAGGCAAATAGCATTTTGAGATGCCGGATTTCAACAAGCTCCTTCAAAAAAAATTGCAGCAACGGAAAGATGAAAATTCCTTCCGGGCGTTATCCAATAAAGAAAATCTGATCGACTTCACTTCAAACGACTATTTAGGTCTTGCCAAGTCCGTTGAATTGTTTGAGTTGATTAATAAAAAAACTGAAACACTTCCTCATCGGAACGGAGCATCCGGCTCACGGCTGCTTTCCGGAAATTCGAACTATACCGAAGAAGTCGAGAAAAAGCTGGCGCAGATATTTATAGGAGAAGCGGCTTTAATTTTCAATTCAGGATATGCTGCCAATCAAGCTGTGCTTTCCTGTATTCCGCAACGCGGAGATACCATATTGTATGATGAGTTAGCACATGCCTGCATTCGGGATGGCGCCCGGTTGAGTTTCGCAAATCAACATTCTTTCCGACATAATGATTTGGATGATCTCGAAAAGAAACTAAAGCAAGCAACCGGAAATATTTTTGTAGTGGTGGAGTCAATCTATTCCATGGATGGTGATGAATGTCCGATTGAAGACATCATCAGGCTTTGCGATCAATATGGTGCCATTGTTATGATTGATGAAGCACACAGTACGGGAATTATGAGTATAAATGGCGCGGGATTTTCAATTTCCAAAAATATTCATGATAAAATCGGAGTTCGTGTTTACACATTCGGGAAAGCCATGGGATGCCATGGAGCATGCGTGGTTGGCTCCAGAGATTTGATTGATTACCTCATTAATTTCGCACGGCCGTTTATCTACACAACAGCTTTATCGATGCATAGCATTGCAGCGATAGATTGCTCGTTTCAATATTTGAAAAGGAATCCCGACTTACAAAAAGGGCTCAATCAAAAAGTCGGCTTATTTACTAAACTGCATAAAAAGTATTTTA
>CAZHQP010000429.1:0-2256 GCA_964534735.1 uncultured Roseivirgaceae bacterium | reverse complement strand
GTTGAAAAATTCAAAGGCAAAGCCAAGTTCTTTACAGGTGAATACGCAAAATACGGTTGGCGAAAACTGTTTGACCCTTCATTAAGCGGACAGGATATGCTTTCGCTTTACAGCGAAGCATTGGAAAAACTGAACACCAATCCGAATATTCCCGAGCTGTTCCGCAACATTTTTAAAAATGCGTACCTGCCCTATCGTGACCCTGCCACTCTGAAACTCTTTTTAAAACACATCAACGAGTTTGAATACAGCCATAGCGAAAAATTGGGCGATGCCTTTGAATACCTGTTGAGTGTAATGGGCAGCCAAGGCGATGCAGGACAGTTCAGAACTCCCCGACACATTATTGATTTTGTAACGGCTTGTGTAAACCCACAGAAAAACGAAACCGTGCTTGACCCTGCTTGCGGAACGGCAGGTTTCTTATTGAGTGCATACAAACACATTTTAAGTCAGAACACCGAAAAGCGTTTGGGCGACAAACTAAAGCCTGACGACAGGAAAAAACTTGCTACCAATTTTGTGGGTTACGACATCAGCCCCGATATGGTGCGACTGAGTTTAGCAAATATGTATTTACACGGCTTTGCCACACCGCAAATACACGAATACGACACATTAAGCAGTGAAGACCGTTGGCAAGAAACCTTTGATGTGATATTAGCAAACCCGCCATTTATGACACCGAAAGGCGGTATACGACCACACAAGAAATTTGGCGTACAAGCCAACAAAGCCGAAGTATTATTTACCGATTACATTGCTGAACATCTGAACAGCAATGGACGTGCAGGGATTGTTGTGCCTAACGGAATTGTAGCCACCAGCCAAAGCGCATACAAGCAATTGCGAAAAATGTTGGTGCAGGATAGTTTGATAGCCGTTATTAGTTTACCCGCAGGCGTGTTTCAGCCGTATAGCGGAGTAAAAACAAGTGTATTGATTTTAGACAAACGCTTGGCAAAAAAGAGTAAGCACATTTTGTTTTTGAAAATAGAAAATGATGGTTTTGATTTAGGCGCACAACGCAGGGAAATTGAGAAGAACGATTTGCCTTTGGCGTTGCAGACTTTGGAAGCATACAAAGAAAGTTTGAGCAACGACAAGCCTTTTGATGAACTGCCAAGTTTTGCAACGTTAATAGAAAAAGAAACCATACTGAACAATAAAGATATGGTGTTGAATGGGGACAGATATTCAGAAAGCAATGTCTCTAAATCGGAGTATAAAATAGTTAAGATTGGGGATATTGCCCAATTAATTGGAGGAAGTACTCCGTCAAAGTCCAATGATAAATATTGGAATGGTGGAAATATTAGTTGGATAACTTGCTCCGATTTTAAAAACAACGCTTTATTCATTGAAGATTCAATTAACAAAATTACAGATAGTGCCATAAAAGAAACTTCGCTCTCCATTGTACCTAGCGAAACATTGATTATGGTTACACGAGTATCTTTGGGGAAGTTTGCATTTGTAAGAAAGGAAACTGCTTTAAATCAAGATTTGACAGCATTACTTATTGATGAAAATAAAGCAAACAAGTTTTTTGTTTATTACAACCTCCAATCATTGTCAGAAAAAATAGTTAATGATGGTCACGGTGCTACGGTTAAAGGTGTAACAAGAGATTATGTTAGAGAAATCGAAATTCCCTTACCACCGTTAGAAATCCAGCAACAAATAGTAGCCGAAATAGAGGGCTACCAAAAAATAATAGACGGAGCCAAGCAGATTGTGCACCACTACAAACCCACCATTAAAATAAACCCTGATTGGGAAATGGTGGAGTTGGGGGAAGTTTGTGAGATAAATCCCAAAAAATCAGAACTAAAAGATTTGAATGGCAGTACAATGGTTTCATTTGTTCCTATGGCTGATTTGAACGAGAACGAAATTTCATTTATTCCAAAGGAAGAAAAACACCTTTCAGAAGTAATAACAGGTTATACATACTTTGCTGACAATGATGTTCTGTTTGCAAAAGTGACACCTTGCTTTGAAAATGGTAAGGCAGGAATTGCAAAAGGTTTAAAAAATAAAATCGGCTTTGGTTCAAGTGAATTTTTTGTCTTGCGAGCAACTGAAAAAGTTTTACCAATTTGGCTTTACCTGAACATTAAGTCGTTAAAGTTCTCAGTTGAAGGTAAAACTCAAATGTCAGGCACAAGCGGACTTCAAAGAATACCAAGAGAATTTGTAACAACTTTTCAAATTCAGCTTCCTTCAATTGAAGAACAAAAAGAAATCGTTCAA
>CAZHQP010000428.1:0-2258 GCA_964534735.1 uncultured Roseivirgaceae bacterium | reverse complement strand
GTAAGTACTAACACCAGCACAGCGCTTGACGCATAGATGTCCATTAGCTTATCGTGCGGAACGGTATCGGTGAATCGGGTTACCTGTGAAAGCACCGGGTGTGAAAGGACAAACTGCCGGAACGCGGGATTAACCTGCCCCACAAATTCAACTTCCATCGTTGTGCGAATCGAATCGCTTTCGTTACACCATGAAGCAACCGCATTCATAAACGGACGCGGATCGCATTTTTCATTTACGATACCTACGTGACGAATGCGAAACTTATCGGAACGAGTAATTTTAAAGTGTTTAAAATCTTCTTCGTCAAAGCCATTTGTAACAAGGTTCACTTTCCGCCCCGACAAGCGTTCAAACTGTCGCACATAAAATGGCGTGATGGTTATCACTTCATCGGCACGCGTCAGCACCTCACGTTCAAGTTTTTTGTGTTTCGCTTTTGCTCTTGCACCTGCATGGATGCTGTCCAGGAATCCCCATTCGCTCCACGGATCGCGCATGTCCACAATCCATTTTAACGATGGCATACGTTTCTTTAATTTCAATCCGATCAAATGCATGCTGTGAGGCGGCCCCGTGGTAATGATCGTATGCATGTTTTCCTTTTCCAGGTACGCGCTTAAAAATTTAACGGCTGGATTCACCCAAAATTTTCGCGGATCAGGAATGAAAAAATTCCCGCGCACCCAAATGCTCACCCTGGAAAACAACGATGTGTTTGAATTCACTGATCCCTTTTGCACCGCTGAATTTTTAGTGCCGGAAAAGATTTTCGAAAGCTTTCCGAAGGCTTCATAGGGTTCCCAGATGGGCAGCTTCACCACCACCGCTTCCGCGGGAACGTCTTTTAATAGCGATAAGTCCTGAACCGGTGCCGAAGGATTCTCCGGTGTAAATACATATGGCTTAACACCAAACTGCGGAAGATACTTCACGAATTTAAGCCAGCGCTGAACACCGCTGCCCCCGCTCGGAGGCCAGTAGTACGCGATGATCAGAACTTTTTTATCAGCCATCCTGCAATTTACAAAGGGAGCGTTACGATTTACGAATTTTGAATGTATTCCAATATCGAATTCGTGTCGTCAGGTTTGAACCATTTGATTTGCTCATCGCGCTTAAACCAGGTGAGCTGACGCTTGGCATACCTTCGCGAATTTCGCTTCAACAGCCGGATGGCTTCCGCCTGATCGTATTGACCGTCCATGAATCCGAAAATTTCCTGGTATCCAACCGTTTGAAGTGCATTCTTTTCGCGGTAGGCATATAGATTTTTTGCTTCATCAAACAATCCTTTACTGATCATGTCATCCATGCGGGCGTCAATGCGTTCGTAAAGTTTTGCGCGCTCAACATCCAGTCTGTTGATATTTTCGCGCAACATTTGCTGGCGGAAATCCGGCCCGGTATCAATTACAAAGCTTTGGTTGTCAATCTGAATATGAACGGAAGATCGTAAGCGCTTGTCGCGGTAATCCAGGGACTTGCATACTTCGCACTCGCAACCGATAACGGGTACGCCTTGTGAAGTACCGGTGCCCAGGAATGTTACGGTCAAGCTTTAACCTCTGTTTGGGTGAGTTCTTCGAACAACCTCTGTGTTTTCTCGGTAAACTTGCTCGTGTCAAGCTCAACGGTCTTCAGAATTTCCAGCAGGGCGTTGATCTTACCCTCGGTTGTGTAGAACTTATTGACGATCATGATCTTCTGTTCTTTCAGGAGGCAGTAGCCCGACTTGAAATTCCCTTTTTCGTAGCGCAAAATGTAATCTGATTCTGAAATAATATCCTCAATCTTGGTCAGGAATCCAGCTGTGTATTTAATCATAGTCATCAGTCCGTCAACAGGGCGCAAGATACTCCAATTTATGATTTCAGATTTCTGATTTTAGATTTTTATGGATGTACTTTTGCCTGATGGATTTTTCCGCGAAGAAGCTGATTGTTATTGTCGGGCCTACGGCTGCCGGAAAAACTGCGCTGGCGATCCGGGTTGCGAAACAACTGAATGCAGAAATTATTTCGGCCGATTCAAGACAGATTTACAAGGAATTAACCATCGGCACCGCAAAACCGGTTGAGGATGAGTTGCGGCAGGTACCACATCATTTTATCAACAGTCATTCCATCTCGGAAGACTATGATGCCGCCACGTTTGGCGAGGAGGCACTGCTTAAAATTTACAGTTTGTTCGAAACGCACAACTACGGGGTGGTGTGCGGAGGCTCGGGACTTTATATAAAGGCATTGCTGGAAGGG
>CAZHQP010000427.1:0-2301 GCA_964534735.1 uncultured Roseivirgaceae bacterium | reverse complement strand
CAATGGTTACGGGTTCATCTGACACGGATGCAACCGCAGTAACTGCAGGGGCACTTATTGGGGCATTACACTACGCATAAACATTAACCAAAAAAAAATAAAATTATGGCAACTTATTCAATCGAAAACGAAGGTAATCCGATAGTTCCTATCAACCTTTCAATCTCATTTCCTGTCAATGCTCGTGTAACACTTGTTGAGGAAATAAACTCAAACAAGTCTGGCCAGGAGTTTACAGACCAGATCACCGCTTACGCTCAAAACGCAGAAAACAGCTACAAGAATCATCCGTTCTTTTCCACTAAGGATGAGAACAGAAATGTTGGTACACTTCCCGGCCTGCCGATCACACCTGAATCACTAGGGCCGCATCAGGAGGAAGGCTACTTCATCTACCGGCTTACAATGCCATTTACTATTGAAAACGCTGTTGTCACTGAATCTAAATTTGTACAAACGGACCTGACCGGCCAGGAGAAAGCAGACTTTCTGCAGACTGAGGCAGATACTTTTGAAGCAGATTTTAAAGCAGGTCATAATTGGGTCGATCTCTAATATGTCATTCAAGCTCTACCTCTCGGCCCTTGCCGAGATATCTCTCGTAATTATTGCCGCCATTGCTGATATCGATCTGCACCTGAGAATTGTCACGGGTGCAGCCGGTATCATCTTAGCAATTCTCACCGGTATCAAATTCGTTCAGGACATTAAGCGTAACCGGTTTGAATTG
Organism: uncultured Roseivirgaceae bacterium; assembly: GCA_964534735.1. Classification (GTDB taxonomy): domain Bacteria; phylum Bacteroidota; class Bacteroidia; order Cytophagales; family Cyclobacteriaceae; genus UBA2336. Next base: position 1,571 of record CAZHQP010000427.1, on the reverse strand, counting down.
AAACTGAAAAAGCTCGAGCTGGAGAAAAAGGATGAGGAGTTCCGCAGGTACATGGAAGAAAAGCACAAGTGAAATGCTACTGTTAGACCAAAAATATCTTCACATGAAAAAAAGTAATTACCTCTGGCTTCTCGATGCGGGGCACGGTGGCATGCATAATGGCAAGTACACCACAGCTCCAGCAAAGATGCATGAGTATCCGGATGGCGTGATTGTTTACGAGGGAGTTATCAACCGCGCGATCGCACTCCTGGTATACAAAGAACTTGAGAGGCTCGAGATTGATTTTGCATTGGTATACGATGATGTGGAGGATACTTCTCTTTCACAGCGGGTAACAATTGCGGATAATGTTTACCGGAAGGATAAGCGGGCGGTATACTTAAGCATTCATGCCAACGCTGGAGGAGGATCCGGATTTGAGATATTCACCTCACCCGGCCAGAGCAAGAGCGACAAGATCGCCAACATCTTCTGCGAGACGTATCAAAAGCATTTTCCAAAAACTCCCTTCCGATCGGATAAAGCCGATGGCGATGCTGACAAGGAAGCTGACTTTTACGTATTGCGTAAAACAGACTGCCCGGCCGTGTTGGTTGAAAATCTATTCTTCGACAACCGGAAAGAGGCTGAATATCTTTTGAGCAAGGAAGGTCAGCTGGCAATTGCAAATTGTATTGTTCAGTGCATAGTGAACTGCGAAACCTTGAAGCCTATTTGATGGAGGTGGTTATTATCATATGCCTCCTGATCATGCTTTTGTTAACGATTAACAGACGTAACCGATACTCATGAATATAAATCGCTTTAGCATTGCCGAGATGTTCAACAACTCGAAAGGCAAAACCTCTGTTTCGCTTGTGTCCGGATTTATCATGATCCTGACAGGGTGTTTTATAGGAATAAAAGGTTCGTTCACTTCGCATTCCGAGACGCTGATCCATGGCGTAGCGTACGCAACAATCGGGGCCACCCTGTTGGGCCTTCGCAGATTCACTGCTGACAAGGAAATTCAACCTGTCCAGAAGGAATCATGAAAGGCTGGCATATTTGGTCTGTATTTGTAATTGTCATGTTCTCGACCATTTCCCTTAATCTGTGGAGATCGTGGAAAGACGAGGCTAAAACCGATGAAATTCGGGCGATAAAACGGCAGGTCATGCACTCTATATATATAGACAGCCTCCGGACCGTTCGGATGCTGGACAGCCTGAACCAGATCGGAACCCGGCAGAGAGCCCACAAACAACAGCTCAAGGCTTACAATCGGGCGGTGAGAGTCCAAAACCAACTAATCAGAAAGCAAAATGAAAGCCTTGTTATTGAGATTGATTCTCTTAGGGGTCTTATTAACGACCGCCCTGACTTCTGACGCGCAATACCGCAAACTCACCCGCGGTCAGCCCATGCCATACGATACCGGAGTTGCAGTAGAAATCAGCCGCTACCGGGTGGAGGGGCTTTACATTAAAAAAAGTAAGGCTACCATCGATAGCCTTAACCTGGAAGCGAAGATACTCACTCAGGAAGTTGACAGCCTCTATGCGGAAATCGCGGTCGCTGATTCGCTA
>CAZHQP010000426.1:0-2309 GCA_964534735.1 uncultured Roseivirgaceae bacterium | reverse complement strand
ATTAAAAGAAGTGCAGCGCATCCAGTCGCCCGAGCTGCTGGTAAACAACGAAGCCTTTCACCGTCTGCTCACCGAAGGGGTGAATGTTACGTACCAGAAAAACGGGAACGAGCGCGGGGATAAAGTCTGGCTGATTGATTTTCATAACCCGGAGAACAACGAGTTTCTGGTGGTAAACCAGTTTACCATTGTCGAGAACGGCAATAACAAACGCCCGGACATACTGCTGTTTGTAAACGGTATTCCACTGGTACTGCTCGAACTTAAAAATGCAGTAGATGAAAAAACAACGTTAACATCGGCATTCAAGCAAATTGAAACCTACAAAGCAGTAATTCCTTCTTTATTTACATTCAACGCATTCTCCATTATTTCCGATGGACTGGAAGCAAAAGCCGGTTCGGTGTCGGCCAGCTTTAGCCGCTTTATGGCGTGGAAATCAGCTGATGGCAAAGCCGAAGCCTCAAAGCTTGTTAGCCAATTGGAAACGCTGATCACCGGCATGCTCAACAAGCAAACGTTGCTTGATCTTATCCGGCACTTCATTGTGTTTGAGAAGTCAAAAAGGGAAGACCCAAAAACCGGGATTACATCAGTTGTTACCATAAAGAAACTGGGTGCATACCATCAGTACTATGCCGTTAACCGGGCGGTTGAATCAACGCTTCGGGCAGCGGGCTATCAACAGCATCAGGCATTATCATTAGTGGCTGAATCGCCCGAAAGCTACGGTGTTCCGGGCGTTAAGTCCCAGCCAATAGGCGATCGCAAAGGCGGAGTAGTGTGGCATACGCAGGGGAGTGGTAAGTCATTATCAATGGTTTTCTATACCGGCAAAATTGTGCTCGCGTTGGAAAACCCAACCGTAGTGGTAATCACCGACCGCAACGATCTCGATGATCAGTTGTTCGACACCTTTGCATCGTCTGTTCAGTTGTTACGCCAGGAACCCAAACAGGTTGAGAACCGTCAGCATTTAAAAGAATTGTTAAAAGTTGGCTCCGGTGGCGTGATCTTTACCACCATCCAGAAATTTCAGCCGGAGGAAGGCAATGTGTATGAAGAACTCTCTTCACGAAAGAACATTGTTGTAATCGCGGATGAAGCGCACCGCACACAATATGGTTTTAAGGCCAAGAATATTGATGCGAAGGATGATCAGGGAAATGTAGTGGGTAAAAAAACCGTTTATGGTTTTGCCAAGTATTTACGGGATGCCTTGCCGAACGCAACGTACTTAGGCTTTACCGGAACGCCCATTGAAAGCACCGATGTAAACACCCCGGCCGTATTCGGAAATTATATTGATGTGTACGACATCGCGCAGGCGGTGGAAGACGGGGCCACGGTGCGCATCTTTTATGAAAGCCGGCTCGCGAAAGTTATGCTGAGTGAAGAAGGCAAGAAGCTGGTGGAAGAACTGGATGATGAGCTTGACCAGGACGAACTGACCGATACGCAGAAGGCCAAAGCAAAATGGACGCAGCTGGAGGCGCTGATTGGAAGTGAAAAACGCCTCCAAAACATTGCCCGGGATATTGTAACCCATTTTGAACAGCGACAGGAAGTGTTTAATGGCAAAGGAATGATTGTTACCATGTCGCGCAGGATAGCTGCCGATTTATACGAAGAAATCATCAAGCTAAAACCGGAGTGGCACTCGAAAGACAAAAAGAAAGGTGTGCTAAAAGTGGTGATGACATCGGTTTCATCGGATGGGCCAAAGTTAAATGAACATAATACGACAAAGCAGGAACGCAGAATGCTGGCGGAGCGGATGAAAGACCCCGATGATGAACTGAAGCTGGTTATCGTCCGCGATATGTGGCTCACCGGATTTGATGCACCAAGCATGCACACCATGTATATCGATAAGCCAATGAAAGGCCACAACCTGATGCAGGCTATTGCACGCGTAAACCGGGTTTATAAAGACAAGCCGGGCGGTTTAATTGTCGATTACCTGGGTATTGCTTCTGACTTGAAGAAAGCGCTGTCATTCTATTCGGATGCAGGTGGTAAAGGTGATCCTACCTTGCAGCAGGAGCAAGCCGTTGAACTGATGCTGGAGAAACTGGAAGTAGTTGCGCAGTTGTTTGATCGCAGGGATCCTGTATTGATAAAAGCACTTCCGGATGACAAGGAAGCCATGAAGTTTGCGAAGGGGCAGGGCGGCTTTAATTACGAGCGATATTTTGATACCGATACGTCTAAAAAGCTTTCGATTATTCTCGCTGCAGAAGATTATATACTCGGACTACCCGATGGAAAGAAGCGCTTCATCAATGAAGTAACTGCGCTCTCCAAGG
>CAZHQP010000425.1:0-2310 GCA_964534735.1 uncultured Roseivirgaceae bacterium | reverse complement strand
ATATTTAATGAGACTGATCCGGTTAAGCTTAAATTCCGGATTGCCCTATCGGAAACACGGTTCAAATGATTTCCCAGAAGATCCCACTCGTCTTGTGGTGTGAGATCGCGGTAGTTCGGAATTCTTTTATAGTGCGAGTGTGCTACCAGGTTCATGATATCCTCTTCGAGGTTAGCGCCTGTACACGAAATAATATGAACTTTATTATTACGGATCATCTCCGCAAAGCTGATCCCAAGCTCAGCCGTACTCATGGCACCCGCGAGTGAAACCAGCATTTTTCTGCCTTCGGCTATATGCTTTTTGTATCCTTTTGCGGCATCCACAAGGGCTGCTGCGTTAAAATGCAAATAATGTTTTTCAATAAAAGACGAAATCGGTCTGTTCTGGCTCATGGTTGCTGGATTCGTATTAATTCGGTGCGAAATTAATAAAATCAGCTGGGTTTTTACACGATTATCGCTAGCACGAATGATGATGTTGAAAAAAGCATTATACTTAAACAATGAAGCGTTTCTATCCCCCTTTACTGCTCCTCCTGATCACTTTTTCTATTCACGGACAAACTTCATCACCAAAAGATGATTATGAAATTGTTCGTCAGGACGAGAAAGTATTTTTGTACGAGCGCTGGGCTGATTTCCCGGGAACAACAATAAAAGCACGGGGATTAAAAGTTGTTTTTACCGCGGCTACTACGCCTGAAAATATGATGAAAGTGATCACTGAAGAACCGAAACTTAAAGAATGGCAAAAAAATCTCAGTGAGTTTAAGGGTTATCCGAAAAGCGACTCGGTCTGGCATATTTATACATGGTACAAAATGCCCTGGCCGCTTACTGATCAGGATTATTATTCCAAATATAAAGTTGCTGAACGTACAGCCAATCGGATTGTACTTACATTCGAGCCTGCGATTAACGACAAAGTGGCGCCAGCACGTGAAAAGATTAACCGTATGAAGGCATACGGCAGATGGGTTCTGGAGAAAACAACCAGCGGTAAAACGAAAGTCACCTACTTCATTACGGGAGAGCCGGTGAATATTCCACGTACAGTAACCGATAACATTGTGCGCAATAATTTCATGAGCACGATGAACACGTTAATTACAGTTGCTGAAAAAACAATAAATTCAAAAATATCAAAACATTCTTGTATGAAAGGTTTACTGACTTTTACCTGGATTTGTTTCATTACTTTTTCTGCAACGGCTCAATCTCAAGATACCACAAGACTGATTGATAATGCCGTTACACATTGGAGCAATGCTACTCCGGGCGGATCAGTTTTAGTTTCCATCGGTGACCGGATCATTTATAACAAAGCTTTCGGACTGGCTGATCTTGAGCACAACGTTCCCAATACAACCGAAACTATTTTTGAAGCCGGATCGGTTTCCAAGCAATTTACAGCAGCTTCGATTTTACTATTAGCAACCGAAGGAAAATTGTCTCCACTGGATGATGTACGAAAATATATTCCTGAGCTTCCGGTATATGATGCGCCAATTCTTATTCAGCATCTTCTCAATCATACCAGCGGATTAAAAGACTGGGGAGTTATCGGGTCGCTTACGGGGTATCCCAGAACTACCCGCGTGTATACCCAGGCGCTTGCACTCGAAATTATTTGCAAGCAGGGTTCGTTGAACTTTACGCCCGGAACAGAGTACTCTTACAGCAATTCAAACTACTCTTTATTAGTAACTATCGTTGAGCGGGTATCCGGACAATCATTAGCGGACTTCACCAGAATTCGTTTCTTTGAACCACTGGGAATGACGCATACGCAATGGCGCGATAATTTTCGCGAGATCGTTCCTAACCGGGCAATTGCTTACAGCAAGACAATGTCAGGCTATGAGCAAATGATGCCGTTTGAAAATATTCATGGGCATGGGGGTCTATTAACAACACCCGAAGATCTTATGAAATGGAACACCCTCCTTTCAACGCATAAAATTGGCGGGGATAAAATGTATGCGTGGCGTGTTCAGCAAGGGAAACTGAAAAACGGACAACAGATCCGGTACGCGGGTGGACTAAACATTGGAACATTCAACAACTTCATAGAGATCAGTCACAGCGGAGCCACGGCAGGTTATCGCGCCTGGCTGGCTTATTATCCGGATAAAAAAATAACCATCGCAATCCTGAGTAATGATTCAGATGGTAATGTTGTGGGAATTGGAAAGAACATAGCCGAGATTTTAATGGGTAAACCTGCTCAGGAATCGCAAAAGCCTGATTTCATTTCTCTCTCGAACGATGATTTAAAAAAGTTTACGGGCACTTACCGCAGTTTTAG
>CAZHQP010000424.1:0-2310 GCA_964534735.1 uncultured Roseivirgaceae bacterium | reverse complement strand
TCGTGCACAGGTGATCCTGCCCGAAGAGCAGGAAACGAATTCTTGTTTCAAATGCAGGCGATGAGCAACATCCAGGTATTGAATGGTTACGGCATCAAGAAAATTGTAACAGCTTGTCCGCATTGCTTTAACACAATCAGGAATGAATATCCCGAGCTTGGCGGAAGCTATGAAGTGATTCATCATTCAACGTTTCTTCAGCAATTGATCAACGATGGAAAGATCAAGCTCGAAGGTGGCGGAACATTTAAAGGAAGGAAGATTACGTATCATGACTCGTGCTTTCTCGGAAGGGCAAATAATATTTACGAAGCACCACGTGCAGTACTCGAAGCATTGGATGCCGATCTGGTTGAAATGAAACGCTGTCGAACAACGGGTTTATGTTGTGGGGCAGGCGGAGCACAAATGTTTAAGGATGCTGAAAAAGGTAAAAAGGAAATTAACATCGAGCGGACCGAAGAAGCTTTGTCAACAGGCGCAACTACCATTGCCGTGGCGTGCCCATTCTGCATGACAATGATGAGCGATGGTGTAAAAAACAAAGAACGTGAAAGCGATGTTAAGGTAAGAGACCTTGCAGAACTAATTGCCGAGGCAAAAGGTTTGAACTGATATGTTTGCACCGTTTGACACACTGGAAGACTCTGCCCGAATCTGGATCTACCAGGCGGGAAGAAAACTTTCTCAATCCGAAAGGAATACAATTTCTGATACCCTTACAGCGTTTACCCATTCATGGGTGGCGCATGGCAATCCGCTGAAAACCTCGTTTACAATCTTGCATGATCAGTTTATTGTGCTGGCTGCCGATGAAAATTTCAACGAAGCCAGCGGATGTTCAATTGATTCATCGGTTCGGGTGGTCCGGCAGCTCGATCAGCAATTTTCGCTGGATTTGTTTGATCGCACGAAAATCGGTTTTCAGAAAGGTGAACAGATTGAAATGATCCCCCTAAATGAGTTAGCCCGGGCATTGACTGAAGGACGATGGAAATCTGATTCCATGTTCTTCAACAATGTGATTGGTTCGAAAGGTGAGTTGAAAAACGGCTGGATTATTCCGGCTAACGAAACCTGGCTGAAGCGCTATCTGGCAAAAACCGTAGTATAGTACTTTTTTGTAGCTTTAGGATTGGAATGAAAAGCATGAGAGTTGTTGTCGTATTTTTTATTGCAGGGTTATTGCTTGCAGGATGCAGCGTTGAAAAGAAAGCAGTCAGGTCTTTTAATCGCGGTGAATACCAAAATACAATTAACCTGCTTAAGAAATCACCCATCCGCAATTCATCAAAAGGCAACTTTTTAATTGCAGAATCGTACCGGCTCTCTAACCGTTTACCCGAAGCTGAAGAATATTATGAGAAAGCCGGTCGCGGAGGATCAGATAAAGATACAGTTCAGTTTTTCTATTCGCAGGCACTTAAGGCAAATGGTAAATACGAAGAAGCGAAGAAACAGTTGGAAGAGCTTCAATCGAGAACAGCTAATGAACCATTAAAGGATCGCGCTGCAGCGGAATTGAACGGGCTGTCATACCTTAACAACCTTCGTCAGAAGCCTAGCTACTACAAGGTTAAAAATCTTGAGCTCTTGAATACACCGGCAAGTGAATACTCACCTGCGTATCTAAATAATGAGTTGTATTACACTTCGTCACGCGGAAACGGCAAGATCTACGAAGCTACCGGAACCCCGTTTACAAATATCTATAAAGTAGCGTCTCGTGGTGCGAATGTCGACATGACAACAGTTGCACCGCTTCCCCCAAGCATCAATACGGAAAATGTTAATAATGGATCTACTGCCTTCTCACCGGACGGAAAGATCATGATTTTCGGTAAAGGCAACACAGGCAGAAAAAAAGGCAGTGAAGATGTGGACTTGTATATCGCACGTTATCGTAACGGAGCGTGGGGCGACCCGCAAATCATAACGGGTAGCGTAAATACACCAAAATCCTGGGATTCAACTCCTGCATTTAGCCCGGACGGAAGAACGGTATACTTTGCTTCCAACCGCGAAGGCGGTTATGGGGGCACAGATATTTATGCGGCCCAGATAGATTCACGCGGAAGATTTTCACGCATCAGAAATCTGGGTCCGGAGATCAACACAGCAGGCAATGAAATGTTCCCATACGTTGCTGAAGATGCCAAGTTCTATTTTGCTTCGGATGCACATCCTGGTTTTGGCGGACTTGATTTGTTCGTTGTAAAAAGAGCAAACGGAAAAACAAGTATTGAAAATTTAGGTGAGCCTGTAAACTCAACCGGAGATGATTTTGGAATATTTTTAGTTCGTCCGGAT
>CAZHQP010000423.1:0-2310 GCA_964534735.1 uncultured Roseivirgaceae bacterium | reverse complement strand
GAACAGGCATCTTATAATAATGATGAAGAATATCTGGCAGAGCTAAAAAAGAAAATGAAGCTTGTAACCATCAACAAGTTTGAGATGACCGGACTCGGTATTTACGATCCGAAAGTTGTTCATAAATTCGATGTCGAAATTGAGGCTCTTGATAAATTAGGTGATGGCTTTACGCTTAATCCTTTTTTTATGGAAAGAATAGAGCGCAATCCTTTTAAATTGTCGGAAAGGCTTTACCCGGTTAATTTTGGAACTTCACAGGAGTACACAATTATCCTGAATCTTACTTACCCGGAATCGTTCTCACTGATTGAGAAGCCCGAAAAAACTGCACTCGCAATCCCCGGGGGCGGAGGAAAATTTCTGTTTGACATCACCGATAATGGAAGCAAAGCTACGATGACCTATTCGCTTGCGCTTAACAAAGCTGTCTACAGTTCTGTGGAATATTCCTATTTGAAAGAACTCTTCAACCGGGTTATTCAGGTTCAAAATTCAGACTGGCTATTCCGGAAAAAAGAGTAACCGGTATTAATCAAAGCGTATCGCGCGGATTGGCGATATTCTCGAAATGATAAGAGTAGGTAACAACAGTACAGTTGTTACCACAGCAAACGTCAACAGGTTTAATATCAGCACAACATCCCAATGCCAGCTGATCGGCACAAAACTCATGTAGTAATCAGCCGGGTTAAGTTTGATGATCTTTAGCTTATACTGAAGATAACAGAAGCCTATTCCTAAAGCATTCCCAAGGAGCAATCCTTTTACAATAAGGTTTATGCCGTTGTAAATAAAAACTGATCGGATCAGCCCATCAGGTGATCCCAGCGCTTTTAGCATACCAATCATTTGTGTTCGTTCCATTACAAGGATCAGGATGATGGAAATCATATTTACACAAATAACAAACAGGATAATCGCCAGCAGAATATTTACCTGTCGCCCTAAAAGAGCAAGCCAGTCAAACACCTGTTCATATGCCTCACTTACTGCCACCACATCTTTATCCGAATTTTCACGAGGATTCTCGTCCATCAATGCTTCAAGTTTCAGCTGCGCATCGTCTACAGAAGTTCCCGGCTTTAGAAAAATCTCGATTCCACTTGCCGTGCTGTCCGTCCAGTTGTTTAGTCGTTGAATCAGACGAATGTCACCCAGAATTACTTTCCCGTCAAAATACTCACTCAGATTGGTTTCATAGATACCGGTGATTTTCAATTTCCGGAACCGTGGCGGATTCTGAAAAAAATGAACGGTCACATTATCCCCGACTTTTGCATTCAGTTTGGCTGCAATAATTTTACTCACCACTACTTCGTGTGAATAGCCTGAATCCGGAAAATTGATAAATCTTCCTTCAACCATATTTTTTTTGAACGAAGTCGTATCAAAGCTTTTCCCTACACCTTTCAGCACAATGCCCAACACTTCGTCTCTGGTTTTCATGAGGCCCGCTTTATGCGCGTACTCCTGCATGTGATCAACATACTCGAGCTTGTTATGATCATTGAATACGGAAAAATTGGTTATAAACGGATCACCCTCAATCGAATTGCTGACAGAAAACTTTTTAATCAGAAGCTGGCCATTAAAGCTGTAGATGCGATCCTGAACAGTTTCCTGAAATCCGTTCATAATCAGGAACGATACAATCGCAGCACCCAGTCCAAAGCCGATGCTGATGATTGCTATCTTATGAATGGTGGACGAAAATCCTTCCTTTTGCCCGCGGCTGATTCTTTTCGATATGAAATACGAAAGGTTCAAGGAATGGCGTAATTTTGGCTATTCAGTGGCAAAGTAAAAAGAAATGATCAGGTTATTGATATTCGTATTTTTTTTGTTGTCTCTTCTTTCATGTGGCGCCCAGCCATCCCAACAACCTCTAACAAGTAACAAACAGGTTATTACGGGAGCCGACCAGCTTATTGATTTTTCTTCAGCCTTGTATGGCAGTCGGGTTGCGCTGGTTGTTAATCACACTTCGGTAATCGGCAAAACACATCTGGCTGATTCGATGAAAAGCCTGGGAATTAAAATCGTGAAGATCTTTGGTCCGGAGCATGGCTTTCGCGGTAATGCTGCCGATGGCGAGCATGTAAACGACACGCTTGATGTAAAGACCGGAATCGCTCTCGTATCACTCTACGGAAAAAATAAAAAGCCAACACCCGAACAGCTCGCTGATGTAGATGTGGTGATCTTCGATATTCAGGATGTGGGTACGCGGTTTTATACCTACATCAGCACGATGCATTATGTGATGGAAGCGTGCGCAGAATCCGGGAAAAAGCTGATCATTCTCGA
>CAZHQP010000422.1:0-2317 GCA_964534735.1 uncultured Roseivirgaceae bacterium | reverse complement strand
TCGTATAGTCTTCGATCTTCAGCGCTTGAAAAACTTCACGGATCATTAAGATAATGGCGTAAGCCAGCTCAGTGCTGTACTGCGTTTGCTAAGAGATTATAACAGCGATGATCAGCACGTTGAGTTTGACATCGCGCTGGCTCGGGGCTTGAGTTACTACACAGGCTGCATTTTTGAAGTGAAGATCAACAACGTTTCCATCGGCAGCGTAAGCGGTGGCGGACGCTACGATAACTTAACAGCTGCATTTGGGGATAAGGAAAACTTATCCGGTGTTGGCTTTTCGTTTGGCGTGGATCGCTTATATGATTGCATGGAAGAGCTCAATCTCTTTCCGAAAGAAGCACAGGCTTCCACCAAAATCCTGATTTGTCATTTTGATGAAGAGACACAGCGTTTCGGATTAAAAGAATTAAGTGCGTTACGCGCAGCCGGAATCTCTGCCGAAGTCTATCCCGATCAGGCAAAAATGAAAAAGCAGCTCGATTACGCGAATAAGAAGATGATCCCCTACGCGATTGTGATTGGGTCGGAAGAAACGAAGAACGGCTTTCTTACATTCAAAAATATGGAAACCGGAGATCAGGAGAAGCTTACGGTTCAGCAAATCATTCAGAAACTGAAAGCATAATGGCTACGCATTCCATTTCAGAAAAAATATTAACACTCAAAGACCTTTCCGCTATTCTGAAAGGCGATGTGCTGCTTGAGTTATCAGCTGATGCAAAAGAGAAAATTCAGCGTTGCCGGACATATCTGGATGACAAAACAAAGAATACAAACCAACCCATCTACGGGATCAATACCGGGTTCGGCTCGTTATACAACAAGAACATCTCCTACGATGAGCTCGAAAAGCTTCAGGAAAATTTGGTGAAGTCGCACGCGTGCGGGACCGGCCCTGTGGTTCCGGATGAGATCGTCAGGCTGATGCTTTTCCTGAAAGTGCAATCACTTTCCTACGGATATTCGGGCGTTCAGGTGCAAACCGTTCAGCGCCTGACAGACTATTTCAACAACAATATTTTCCCGGTAGTATATGAGATGGGCTCACTCGGTGCGTCAGGTGATCTTGCTCCCCTGGCACATCTTTCATTGCCCTTGATCGGATTGGGAGAAGTGAATATTTCCGGCAAAACCATTAGTGGCTCAGATCTCAATAAAAAATTCACTTGGGATTCAATCCATTTGCAATCCAAAGAGGGTCTCGCATTATTGAACGGAACGCAATTCATGAACGCTTATGGTGTTTGGTGTATACTTCACGCTCACCGAATCATTAAGCTTGCTAATACCATTGGAGCCCTTTCGCTGGATGCTTTTGATGGGCGGATTGAACCGTTCATGAAATATGTTCACCTCATCCGGCCGCAAAAAGGCCAAGTGGTAGTAGCGCAGGAAATCGAAAATTTATTGACCGGCAGTCAACTGATCAGGCAAACTAAAAAGCATGTTCAGGATCCCTACTCCTTCCGGTGTATTCCGCAGGTTCATGGCGCGAGCATGGATGCTATTGATCATGTTACCAATACTATTCTTACGGAAGTAAACAGTGTAACCGATAATCCAAATGTTTTCCCGGAGGATGATCTGATTATCTCCGGAGGAAATTTTCATGGACAGCCATTAGCGTTGTCACTGGATTTTCTTTCGATCGCACTTGCCGAACTGGGGAATATTTCCGAGCGCAGAACGTATCAGTTGATCAGCGGATCACGTGATCTTCCCAATTACCTTGTTGCCAATCCGGGTATTAATTCCGGTATGATGATCCCGCAGTACACGACCGCCTCGCTCGTAAGTCAGAATAAACAGCTTTGCACCCCTGCTTCGGTTGACTCAATCGTTTCTTCAAACGGTCAGGAAGATCATGTGAGTATGGGCGCGAATGCCGCTACAAAAGCATATCGGGTTGTGAACAATGTCTATTCAATTCTCGCGATTGAATTATTGACCGCTGCTCAGGCAATGGCTTTTCGCAAGCCATTAAAAACTTCACCTGTTCTGGAAACATTTGCAGATACTTTCCGGCAGCATGTTCCGTTTGTAGAGGAAGACCGTGTGTTACACGATGATATTAAAAAAGGCTGAGAAATTTATCCGTGAATTTGCGCTAGAATGAACGTTCGGCATTTCCTCTTATTGATTCTTTTTATACCAGCTCTTGCTGCTGCGCAATATGACAGCAATGGCGGGAGCTTTCGGGTGGATGAAAAAAGTGGTTGCGCTCCGTTTACGCTTAATATTCTCCGGACTGATCTTATCCCGGGAAAATTTTGTGGGTCAGGTCCCGCAGCGTGCCGCATCAAATGGGGTG
>CAZHQP010000421.1:0-2349 GCA_964534735.1 uncultured Roseivirgaceae bacterium | reverse complement strand
TCATACGCGTCCAATGTTGGGCCGCCTGTAGTAATAAATCCCAAAAGCCATTTCCATTCGTCTTCATTAATGAGCTGATACGAATAGGTTGATTTAATTTCCTGATAGAGCTGTTCTTCATGAAATCCCCCGCCAACCGCAAGTGTAACCATGTATTGAACGAGTACATCAAATGCCTGAATGATGGGTACGCGCTCCTCAATTTTATTCTGCTTCACGCCATCGCGTAAACAAACTCCTTCAATCAATTCAATGGCATGAGTTGGGACAAAATAGATTTTGCTCGTTGCGCCCGGACGGTGACCGCTTCGACCGGCACGTTGTAAAAACCGGGAAATGCTTTTAGCACTGCCGATTTGAATAACTGTTTCAACAGGCCGAAAGTCTACTCCCAAATCCAGGCTTGAGGTGCAGATTACCAGCTTGAGCTTTCCAAGGTGGAGATTATCTTCGACCCATGCACGGATCTCACGATCAAGCGAACCATGATGCAGTGCAACCTGACCGGCCAGTTCCGGATAATTTTCGGAGATGAATCGAAACCAAATCTCGGTTGCAGATCGCGTGTTCGTGAAAAGCAAGGTTGTTTTGCTTTTCATAACGATAGGAATCACTTTGTCCAAAAGGTTAATCCCCAGGTGCCCGGACCACGGAAGCTTCTCGATGTGATCGGGGAGGATGGACTCAACTTCAACTTTTTTGACAATGGAAGAGCGGATAATCGTTGCTGTATCGGCAGTGAATTTTGTTCCGATCAATGTTTGTAATGCCTGCTCCAGATTTCCGATAGTTGCTGAAATACCCCACACTAACAGATTTGGATTCACCGTTCGCATGTGTGCAAGCCCTAACTCTGTTGCTACGCCACGCTTTGTGCTTAATAATTCGTGCCATTCATCAACAACAATTGCTTCAAGGTTACGGAACATATCTTCGTGACCTTTTTGTGCAAAGAAGAGGTGAAGACTTTCCGGAGTAATCAATAAAACTTCAGGTGCTTCTTTAATCTGAGCATTCTTCTCTTTCGCACTCATGTCGCCCGTGCGAATGCCGATTTTCCAGGGAATGCTCATGCCGGTACACGCGTTGACTAAGTTGCGTTGAATGTCTTTTGTAAGCGCACGTAAGGGAGTGATCCAAAGAATTCGAAGCTGAGATTTTTTAGGTTTTTGATACTCCGTATTTTTATTGATGAAGCTGGCAACAATCGGGAAGAAGAGTGCATAGGTTTTTCCGGAGCCGGTTGGTGCGTTTAACAGACCACTCTTACCCGAGAGATAAGCAGTCATGGTATCGCGCTGAAAATCGGCCAGCTCCCAGCCGTTTTCTGCGACCCAGTCTGTAATAACCTGTTCTCCTTTTGTTAGCCCCACAACGTCACAATGTAAAAAGAGATTTGATTATTTATACTGCTCTAAAATTTGTTTCAGGTTATCCAGTGTGTCGGCTTCTTCGACAGGCTTGTCTTCGCGCCAGCGGAGCATTCGCGGAAAGCGGACAGCAATGCCGGATTTATGTCTTGTGGAGGCATTGATCCCTTCAAACCCAATTTCGAAGACGAGCGTTGGCTTCACCGTTCTGACCGGTCCGAATTTTTCAAGCGTATTATTCTTCACGAAATGATCCACGCGCCTGATCTCTGCATCGGTTAATCCGGAATATGCTTTTGCAAAAGGGATCAGCTTGCCATTATCCCATACAGCAAAGGTGTAATCGGTATATAGCTCGGCTCTTCGGCCGCTGCCTTTTTGTGCGTAGATGAGCACGGCATCAATGCTTAGCGGATCAACTTTCCATTTCCACCAATCGCCTTTCTTTCTTCCGGTTTGATAGGTTGCAGCTTTACGCTTGATCATAAAGCCCTCGGCTACATTCTCACGGGAAAGCTTGTGCAATGCTTTCAGATCATCCCACTTCTTGAAATCGATCAGGCGCGATAGCTTAAAGAAGGTATAGGATGGAAATTGGTCGTGAAGCTTCTCGAGTTCTGCCCGTCTTTTTTCCTGAGGTTGTTTCCGAATATCTGTTTTATCAAGCTCAAGCATATCGTATGCGATAAACGCGACCGGTGCTTCCTGTAAAATTTTCTTTGTAACATTTTTTCTTCCAATGCGCGTCTGGAGAACATTGAACGGTAGTGGTTTGTCATTGGCAAAGCAAAGGATTTCTCCATCAAGAACAGTTCCATCCGGAAGGAATTCAGCGAACGCGTGAAGCTCCGGAAATTTATCGGTTACCAACTCTTCACCCCGCGACCAGATATAAAGCTCTTTATTGCGATAAATTACCTGCGCCCGGATGCCATCCCATTTCCATTCGGCAAACCATTCATTCGACTGTCCTAAATCC
>CAZHQP010000420.1:0-2350 GCA_964534735.1 uncultured Roseivirgaceae bacterium | reverse complement strand
GGGTGACAGCCGGCTTAAGGCCATAGGAATATCGGAAACCAACATTCAGCAGCGGCACGTTCGATTACAGGTAACATCGAGCAAATACGGAGCCTATAATCCATGCATTTCACCGGATGGAAAAACCATTTATTACAATGACCAATCCCGCGATGGCCTGGATGTTGTCTCTATACCCTTTGACCCGGCTTCGTGGAAAGCCTTTGTTGTAAAGGAGCAATCTAAGGAATATCATCAATACCTGGCGGAACAGGAAAACAGACCAGGCTTGTTTGATAGTATACCCGACAAAACTTTTGAAACCAGCAGGTACTCAAAAATCAGTGGAATTTTTAACCCGTACAGTTGGGGTGCATATGTTAATTCATCGCTTACCCGTGCCGACATTGGTATTTCTTCACAGGATGTTTTAAGCACAACGGTTATTAAAGCGGGCTACTTGTTTGATATAAACGAACGAACAGGCGCCTGGCACGCAGGCGCAAGCTACCAGGGTTTATACCCGATCATCGATGTGGATTTTAAGTATGCAAAACGATCGGTTGATGAGGGAAATATTCCGTTTTATAATGTGAACACCAATACGGGCGACACAACCATCCGATATAGAGATGTTAATTTCGAATGGACTGAGCGCACCATTGAAGCAGGCTTGCGAATACCGCTCCTAACTACGCGTTCAAAATATTACAGTAACATCACTTTCAGCAATTACTTTGGATACACGCACGTAACGGATTTTAAAAACTCAATTACGAATGACCGATTCATACCGGTTTATATTGTTGATGGCGAGCCCGCGGGTGGACAGGGCTACCCGTTTTTTGATTATGTTGGTAAGGGCGATTTGTTATATAATCATTTTGGGATCTCTGCATATCGGTTATTGAAGCAAAGCAGACGTGACATCAACAGCAAATGGGGTCAATCCATTTACATTGACTACTTCAATACACCGTATGGCGGTGACTATAAAGGCAGTCTTTTCTCAGTTTATGCATCACTGTATTTCCCGGGCTTCTTCAAGCATCATTCTCTATGGGGATATGGAGCTTATCAGCAAACGGATGTTGACATTTCAACGAGCGATTACCTTTTCAGAAATAATGTTCCGGTGCCTCGTGGTCATTCTGTTTATCATTTCGAAAAATTTTATTCCGCTTCGGCCAACTATACATTGCCGCTTTGGTATCCGGATATTGCCATCGGACCGTTGTTAAATCTTCAGCGATTACGGGCCAATGCTTTCTTTGATTATGGATTTGGGAACAAAGTGATTTATTATGACATTCATAATCAGTCTTATACATCAGTTGGTGCTGAACTTCGCATAGACCTTAATGTAATGCGCTATCTGCCGCAGCTGAATGTTGGTTTCCGATATTCCTATGGCCTTAAGCCGGCTGTCACTCAAGTTGAATTCCTTGTCGGATTGGTGAATTTTTAAAGCTTTTGAAGCCTTGAATTTCGGGGTTTTTAACCCTATTTTTGACGCCTACATTTAAAAACAGCAGAAACAGAATGGCCGAAATAGTCAGAATGCCCAAGATGAGCGATACGATGACCGAAGGTGTTATCGCCAAATGGCATAAGAAAGTTGGAGATACTGTGAAGTCAGGCGAGCTGATGGCAGAGATTGAGACGGACAAAGCCACCATGGATTACGAATCCTTTAATAATGGTGAGGTGCTTTATATCGGTGCGAAGGAGGGTGAAGCGGTACAGATAGATGGTGTGCTAGCCATCATCGGAAAGAAGGGTGAAGACTATAAAGCCTTGCTCGAAGGCGGATCCGGTGGCGGAAGCAAATCTGCTGAAACCAAAAAAGAAGAACCAAAGAAAGACGAGCCTAAGAAAGAAGAATCAAAAGCTCAACAATCAATTGATACATCTGGTATAAAAGCCAGGATCGTTCAGATGCCGAAGATGAGCGACACGATGACCGAAGGTGTTATCGCTGCGTGGCATAAAAAAATTGGCGATACCGTTAAGTCGGGCGACCTGATGGCCGAGATCGAAACAGATAAGGCAACGATGGAATACGAATCGTACGACAGCGGAACCTTGCTTTACATTGGCGCTGAGAAAGGTCAGTCCGTTGCAGTAAACGGAGTGCTCGCGATTGTCGGAGATAAAGATGCCGACTGGAAAAAATTGCTGGAAGCTTCGAAGTCAGGCGGAGGCAGCTCGTCTGCAAAACCGGAGGAAAAAAAATCTGAAGAAAAGAAAGAAGATAAAACAGCTGCTCCTGCTAAAGAAGAAGCAAGTGCAGATCATACCTCAAATGGAAGAGTAAAAGCTTCTCCGCTGGCGAAATCAATCGCAAAAGAAAAAGGCTACGACATTGGTA
>CAZHQP010000419.1:0-2376 GCA_964534735.1 uncultured Roseivirgaceae bacterium | reverse complement strand
GGATGTGGAATATGGTGCATACCTGGGATCACTTTGTAAAAGCTTTATCACAAAAAACAAAATCAAAGATGTTCACTTCATATCCTCTCACGGGCATACAATTTTTCATCAGCCTGAAAACGGGTTTACTTTTCAATTGGGAAATGGGAATGCGTTATATGCGAGCGCGGGTATTCCGGTAATTAATGATTTCAGAAGCCTGGATGTTATGCGTGGCGGACAAGGCGCACCGTTAGTTCCGGTAGGTGATAAGCATATCTTTGGTGAGTATGATATTTGTTTGAACCTGGGTGGAATCACAAATCTTTCATATGATCATAAAAAAGATCGTGTAGCGTATGATGTTTGCTTTCTTAACATGGGACTAAACTACCTGGCACAACAAGCCGGTAAAAAGTTTGATGCTGCCGGGGGCATGGCTTCCAACGGTGAAGTGAATGATGCCTTATTGAAGAAGCTTGATAAAGTCTATTCAACCTTTAAGGCAAAGCGACCTTCATTAGGTCGGGAATTTTTTGAAAAACGAATTCAGGTTTTATTAGACGCAAGCAAGATTTCAATTAAAGATAAGCTGAGAACATTCACTGAATCGGCTGCCAAAGAAATTGTACAAGCAATAACGGAAAGCGGAAATCATCAAACAGTATTATGCACAGGTGGCGGAGCGTTTAATTCGTTTCTCATCTATCGCATTATTGAATTGCTGAAAGATCGTGCAATGCTGGTTATCCCGGAAGAGGACATTATCAATTTTAAAGAGGCCATTGTTTTTGCATTCCTGGGGATATTGCGCGTGCGCGATGAAGCTAATTGCCTGAAAAGTGTAACGGGTGCTTCTCAAAACAGTTCAAGCGGGGTGATGGTTGGCTTTTAGCATCCGGAATTCTTTACTTTGCCGGAAATTTTAGCAAGCACATGAAAGAGCTCCTCCAGAAATTTGAATCCAAGCGCCCTGAAATTGTTTTTGAATGGAAAGATTCTGAAACCGAAGCCGAAGGCTGGGTTGTGATCAACTCGCTAAGGGGAGGAGCCGCAGGTGGAGGCACACGCATGCGCAAGGGCCTCGACAAGCGTGAGGTGGAATCACTGGCGAAAACCATGGAAGTAAAATTCACGGTTTCGGGGCCTGCTATTGGCGGAGCAAAATCAGGAATAAATTTCGATCCGAACGATCCGCGCAAAGCAGGTGTATTGCAGCGTTGGTATGCAGCGGTAATGCCGTTGCTCAAATATTATTACGGTACCGGTGGCGATCTTAATGTGGACGAAATTCATGAAGTAATTCCGATCACTGAAGATGTTGGCATATGGCATCCGCAGGAGGGTGTATTTACCGGACACTTCAAACCAACAGAAGCACAAAAGGTAAATCGCATTGGACAACTCAGGCAGGGTGTTATTAAAGTTATTGAAGATGAAAAATTCTCACCTTCTCTAGCAAAAAAATATACAGTAGCAGACATGTGTACCGGCTACGGTGTAGCACAAGCCATTAAGCATTATTATGAATTGTGGGGTGGAAAAGTTGAAGGTAAACGTGCTGTAGTGCAGGGCTGGGGTAATGTTGGTGCAGCAGCAGGATTTTACCTGGCGCAGATGGGTGTTAAAGTTGTTGGAATTGTAAGTCATGAAGGCGGGCTGATCAATCAGCAAGGATTTTCTTTTGAAGAAATCCGGAAGTTGGTCGTTGAACGGAATGGTAACAAGCTTGTATCATCTGAAATGCTTCCGTTCAATATTGTGAATGAAAAGATCTGGAACCTGGAGTTTGAGATTTTTATACCTGCAGCAGCTTCCCGTTTGGTCACGCAGAAGCAGGTTGATCAGATGATTGCATCAAAGCTTGAGGTTTTCTCATGCGGAGCGAACGTACCGTTTGCCGATCCGGAAATATTCTTTGGCCCAACGGGGTTGTATGCCGATCAGATATTTTCAGTGATCCCTGATTTTATTGCCAATTGTGGAATGGCCCGGGTGTTTGCGCACTTTATGGAGAGTGAAGTACCGATGATTGACCAATCAATCTTTGACGATATCTCCAACACCATCCGGAAAGCGTTGGAAAAAACCCATGCCCTTAATAAAACCAAAACGGGAATAGCGCAGGCATCTTTTGAGACAGCGCTGAAGCAATTGGTGAGTTAATCAGGAGTACTTACAGGGTTACATCGTTCTGATGCATTACTACATTCCGTGGTAATTTATGGGTACTTGTAAAATTGATGGCTTTTTATTGCTATGAGTGGAACTTTTTCAAAGTGCCAGGCATCCTTTGAAATATCGTTTAAGTCCGTTTGAAGAGAATACCTGTCGGAATTTATAATGAAACGTACATTTAGTTATCAAAAATTTTACCCTATGAAACAAATTTTCTTA
>CAZHQP010000418.1:0-2387 GCA_964534735.1 uncultured Roseivirgaceae bacterium | reverse complement strand
CAGGAATAAGTCGTTTTTTCCTTCATAATCTGCACTCAGCACGGCCAATCTTCCGTTGCTGGAGAAGCTGATGCTCCGTACGTTATTAAATTTTTCAAGATCGCGCGGAAGCTTGGTACGCGTATTCATGTCATACAACCAGAACGTGTACTCTCCGTTTCGTACAGCGATCACGCCAAGTGTATTTGCATCCGACCAGCCAATGATGGGTAAACGATAATCAACTTCCTGGCTGATTACTTTGCTTCCATGCGTGATGATCGTGGTTTCCTTTCCCGTTTCAACCGATCGTACTTTAACAATATACCGACCGCGATCATTTTCAGCGTATGCAACGTATTTGCCGTTCGGACTTATTTTCAGTGTTGTAAACTGGGTAGTGTTGTTATGGCGGATGCGAAGTTTTGTGGAATCCTGCGGGCTCACATACGATTTACTTACCTGCTGCTGCATCTCGGCATAGTATTGCTGCCACTCCTTCATGATTTGCTTATAGCTAACACCCAGCGTAATTAAAACACTTTGCTCTTCCTTTCGCGTAATGCGCGTATAATTCAGAATATTGGAGATGCTGCTTTTGCCATATTTCTCAGCAATAAAATTCCAGAACGATTGTCCGACAACAGCCGCTTCTCTTCCGGTAAGCCGGAAGATTTTATTAATGCGTTTGGTACGAATAATCTCACGTATGTAGTCATCCATTTCCGAAGTCCAGCCTTTTGCCACATATTCAGAAGCTCCCTCTACAAACCAGTCCGACAGGTTCATGAGCAGCGCATTTTGAAATATCTCCTTGAGATTCCCGCCATACATCATTTCATTGATCATCAGGTCGGAGACCTTGTACAGCAGCTCGCGTTTAAATTCCTGCGATGTACCGAGGTACGATACTTCGATGTAGGGCTTTACAAATTCAATTTCTCCGTTAACGGTGTACTCCGTGCGATTCAGGCCTACGTTGCTTTGTCGCTGATCCGCCAGCGAGTTATAAAGAAAAATTCGTGTCTTATAGTAAGGAGCATATCCAATCAGGTCGGTAATGCGGTCAAATTCCGATTCCAGGTATTGCAACGCTTCCGTTGCCACTGCCCTTCTTCCATCATAATAATACACGTCAAAGTTCTCTCCGCTTATATACAGCCAGTCGAACGAACGGTATTGTATCCGGTTTTTACCAAATACCTCGTTAGCCCGCTGAGCGTCAGCGGTGGGAATGATGTATAATAAAACAACAACAAGTATTAAAAAGCGCACACTAACTTTCATCTCAGGATATTTCCACCATAATTATAGTGTTTATAACGCTCAATATCCACCTCTTTGTTTATCGAAGCCCCATTTTCGAGCGATGCAGCCAAAACTTTTGAAAAATAGGGTGCCAGGCTAACTCCCTTGGTTCCGAGGCCATTAAAAATTACAACAGAAGAGTGCTCAGGATGTGGTCCCAGGATAGGCTTCCGATCTGGCGTAGTAGGTCTGATCCCCCAGGATTGGGTAACAACCTCATAGGGAAAAGAAATCAGCTCATCCAGTTTTTCAACAAGCTCCTTGCGGGCAGCTTCAGAAATTGCCGGAGTGACATCGTTCGCCTGGTAGGTTGCGCCCACTTTCCAGATTCCGGGGACTGCATACACACCTCTGTTATAAATTGTTGAGATAGGGATATTGGTTTTTATAGTTAATGTCTCTCCCTTGAGCGGTCTTACAGGCAACCAGGAAAAAAGCTTTCCGGTAAGCGCCTCAACACCCTGGCAAAAAATAATTTTCGATGCGCGATGCTTTCTATATTCAACTCCTTCCGGATTTATAATCAATTCATCTTCAACAAATTCTTCCTCCAGCAACATTGAATGCTTGCGAAGATGGTCCCGGACAGCCGATGAAAACGTTACCGTATCGAGATAGCCGCATTGTTTAAGGCTTAAACCGCCATAAGGGTTTTTAATCATTTCCGTTTCTAGCGGGGTAACGTGAACTGATTCGATGTATTTCGCTAATTCTTCATTGGAACTCTTTCCCATCCACTCATTTTGTTCCTCCACAGAAATAAATGGTCTGTACAGCCGCATCGAATGGAAAAACTTTTGATTGGTTAGCCGTTCTGCTTCCTGATAAAATTCATGCAGATACGGAAACAGCTCATCAGCTTTCCAGGTTTTTGACATCTTTCTGCCGGTAACCGGATTAAACAACCCAGCCGCTACCTGGGTGGCAGCATGTTCATTGAACTGATCAATGACGAGTATTCGTTTCCTTTGTTTCAGCAATTGCAACACCATACAGGAACCGGCCAGGCCCTGCCCTACAATAATGTAATCGAATGTTAACGATGTCTTCAATGGTCGCTTTAAAAACCAAAAATCCAACTTATTTTTTAATTCTTAATT
>CAZHQP010000417.1:0-2389 GCA_964534735.1 uncultured Roseivirgaceae bacterium | reverse complement strand
AGGCAAAGTAATTGGCGTGGTTAAGAACTACCATCAAATGGGTCTGCAACAAAAAATTGAACCTATGGTTATGGATTATAATCCGAGACAAAGCAGTATGTATGCTATCCGGTATAAAGCCTCTGACACGCAGCACCTCATTACTTCGGTGCAGGATATGTGGAAAAAAACTTTTCCGGGATATGATTTCAATTATTTTTTCCTCGATCAGGATTTTGAAAAACAGTATCAGGCTGAAAAGCGCCTGGCAGATGTATTTTCTCTATTTGCCGTGGTTACTATTATCATTGCCGTTATCGGTTTGATTGGATTGGTATCTTTTATGGTTGTATCGAAAACGAAAGAGATAGGCGTTCGTAAGGTATTAGGAGCAGGCGTGTTTAGCATCACAAAATTGCTTTCGAAAGAATTTATTATTCTTGTTATTGTTGCGAACCTGCTTTCAATTCCTATAGCGTGGTATTTGGCCAGCGGCTGGCTGGATAAGTTTGCGTATCGTACAACGCTTAATCCCATGCTATTTGTCTGGACAGCACTGATTGCTATTGGGATTACTGCATTGGCTGTAAGCTATCAAACCGTAAAGGCGGCTATGGCAGACCCTGTTAAATCATTACGATACGAATAAAAAATAATATAAATACTTTGCATAACCCCAGAGCCAGTCAAAACCGACTGGCTTTTTTTTGTTTCTTACTGACTATATTGAGATATAATTCATGTGTTATGAAACTTTTAATCATGCTTTTAGCGCTCTCAGTTCTGTCTTTTAACCAGACTCATAAGAAAAGAGTAATCTTCTTTGGTGATTCGATTACAGAAGCGGGAGTGAGGCCGGGCGGATATGTTACGCAGGTTGTGAGCCTTGCGGAGAAAGACAAAAAAGCTGATCAATACGATTTTATCGGTTCGGGTATTGGCGGAAATAAGATCTATGACCTTTACCTGCGCATGGACGATGATGTGTTAAGCAAAAATCCGGATGTGGTGGTGATCTACATTGGTGTAAACGATGTCTGGCACAAGCGTTCGCATGGTACCGGCACAGACTATGATAAGTTTGAGAAGTTCTATTTAGCTGTTATTAAAAAGCTTCAGGCAAAGAATTGCAAGGTTATTCTCGCAACTCCTGCAGTAATTGGTGAGCGAACGGATTCAAGCAATGAACTGGATGGCGATCTGAACCGGTACAGCTCACTTATCCGTACGCTGGCAGAGAATAACAAACTTCCCCTGGTTGATCTGCGAAAAGCGTTTCTGGATTATAACAAGGCTAATAATCCCGCGAATAACGAACAGGGCATTTTAACGACTGATCGCGTTCACCTGAATGATAAGGGCAACGAGCTTGTTGCAAATGAAATGTGGAAGGCGATTAAGGGTTTATGATTTATTTTTAGGTGTAAAAGGTGAGGCGTCCTGTAATTATACTTTTATGTTCTGTTCTGACTGTTGGAGCGATCTCATGGTATATTAATTATCAGAAAGGACAGCGGTTATTTGAAAGTCTCATACATAAATCTTTCTGTACTCAACCGAACGTTGTTGTGGACTTTGAAGATCCTACTACCTGTGTATTTTTTTACGGAGTAGATAGTCTTCAAATTACCGGTCAGGATCATTGGCATGTTGAAAATGATTTATTTGGAGTTTATTTAATACTCGGTGAATCTTCGATGAAGCTTGAAAGCTTTTCAGACAAAGTGATTTTCTTTTCAGCAGGAGAGTTTGAACCTAAATTCGTGAGATTTGATGGCGACATGAATGAGCTTACGAAAGCAAACTGGTCGGCCGCAAATTAAAATTACAATTCGCTTTCGCTGATGCTGAACGTGTCACCCTTTTTCATGTCACCCGTTTCGTAACCTTTTTTGAACCACTTCATTCGCTGCGCGGAAGTTCCATGCGTAAATGAGTCGGGAGTAACATACCCGCGGGCTTGCTTTTGTAGGCGATCATCGCCAATGGCACTTGCTGCTGTTAATGCTTCATCAATATCACCCGGATCAAGAATGTTGTTCATCTCATCCGCGTAATGCGCCCACATGCCTGCCAGGAAATCTGCCTGCAGCTCAAGCCGGACTGACATCTCATTAATCTCTGCTTCACTTTGCTGACTGCGCATATTGTGAACTTTATCAGAGATACCCATCAGGTGCTGAATATGATGTCCGACTTCGTGCGCAATTACATACGCCTGCGCGAAATCGCCCGGAGCGCCAAACTTGTTTTTTAATTCATTATAAAAACTGAGATCGATATAGACTTTTTCATCTGCAGGGCAGTAGAACGGCCCGGTTGCAGCGCTTGCATTTCCGCAGGCTGATTCCACATAATCTGTGAACATGACCAATGTAGGCTCACGGTAATCGCTGAACTCTTTGTGCCA
>CAZHQP010000416.1:0-2397 GCA_964534735.1 uncultured Roseivirgaceae bacterium | reverse complement strand
AAGTAAAAGTTAGTGGTTCCGGAGATTGTGAAGTTACCGCTGCGAACTCAATTGATGCGCTGGTGCTGGGAAGCGGAACTGTTAAGCACAAGGGCAATACGAAAACCGCAACCAAAAAAGTTTACGGTTCAGGCAGTGTGGAGCGCGCCTACTAGGTTAAATTAGCCTTAAATCGGGTGTTTTGGCCTAAAATGGTGAGTATCAGCATTAAATGAATTTTTATCCTTATTTTTAGTCTTTATTCAACTTTACACTTATTACAATGAACATTTATGTTGCAAACATCCCTTTCAAAGCAACGGAAAACGAACTTAAGGGATTATTTGAAGAGTATGGCGAAGTAAGCTCTGCTAAAATCATTTTGGATAAATTCACTCAACGCAGCCGCGGTTTTGGATTTGTTGAAATGGCTGACGACTCTGCCGCACAACAAGCGATCAACTCGCTGAATGGTCATGACTTTATGGGAAAAGTACTTGTGGTAAACGAGGCTCGCCCGAAAAGTGATGCTCCGCGAGGCGGTGGTGGCGGTGGTGGTTACAACCGCGGTGGCGGTGGTGGCGGATTCAACCGGAGAAGCAACAACGAATATTAATCGTTACGTGCATTTGAAAAAATTATCCCTGACGATCCATCGTCAGGGTTTTTTTATGCCCGTTTCAGTTCAATAAGTGTTAGCTCGGGTGGAATACCAATTCTTCCGGGATACCCGATATAGCCAAAGCCACGGTTCACATACAAATACTGGTTACCTTCCTGATACAAACCAGCCCATTGCTTATAGACGTATTGTACAGGGCTCCATTTAAAATCTCCGATCTCAACACCAAACTGAAAGCCATGTGTGTGGCCGGCAAATGTCATGTCAATATCTTTATAGTTCTGTCGAACCTGTGCATCCCAGTGACTTGGATCATGAGAAAGTAAAAGCTTAACGGATGCGTCTTCAATTCCGGCATACGCCTGGTCAAGCTTTCCGTATTTAGACCATCGGCCGACACCCCAATTTTCGATACCAATAATCGCAATCTTCTCCCCGCCCTGCTCCAGGTATCGATGCTCGTTCATTAAGATGTCAAAGCCCATGTGCTTGTGTGCATCTATCAGATGCCTGAAGTTTTGCTGTTTTTCTGCTACCGATGACCAGGATGTATAATCACCATAGTCATGATTGCCGGTTATCGAATAAACACCTAATGGTGCTTTAAGCTTATCAAAAATATTCAGGTAGTCTTTTACCTCACTGGCTTCATTGTTCACCAGATCACCCGTGAAGAAGATAACATCCGGCTTCTCTTTTAAAAATTCTTCCACTCCGCCCTTAACCGCAGTTTTATTGAAGAAGCTTCCTGAATGAATATCTGAAAGCTGACCGATCTTCATCCCGTCAAATGACTTGGGAAGATTGGGCAGGTAAACAGTCTTTCGTCTCACGCGGTAATCATGCGCTCCGGAAATAATTCCGAACGCAATGGCGGTGAATGGAACTGCTGTTGCAACAAGAGCAGTCTTCGCCAAAAATTCTGAACGGGTGATCGCGTTCTCAGAAGAAGCAGCCCCTGAATCCTTCGTGAAAAGACTTACTATCCAGCGAACTCCGCGGTGCAGATCATCGATGAAGACAATAATGATTCCGAAAAATTTAGAAAGGTAGATTCCAATAAGCGCTGTTCTGAGCCAATTTCTGACATGAGGACCAAACCCATCCGGCTCTCCGAAATTCATCCAAACCAGTGTAGCGAGGCTGAGCACGGTTATGCTCCAAAAGCCGATTCGGATTGAATTTTTCCATACGGGTGACCAGTTTTTACTAACTGTTAAAACTGCCTGAAAGAGATAATAATCGATCAGTAAAATCAGAAGAGCAAGAATCAAAAACGTCATAAATCTGGATCGCATAAATAAAAAAGTCGTCTCAATTTCTTAAGACGGATTGCGTCAAATTTTAGTTCCTGACTAAAAATAATTCATTAATCAGTATGAATTATAAAAAATCGTACTTCACTATGGGTTATTTAAATATGGATGTTAATCGATACTTTTTCGGTCGTAAAACAATGTATTGCTTACTAATAATTAATACAACAGATCCTATGAAAAAGCTCTGCACACTCCCACTCATATTAATATCTTGGTTTTGCCTAGCACAGGGAAGTTGGAAAACCATAGAAGTTCCTGAAGGAATTCGCTACGATGACATCTATTTTATTAATGATCAAATTGGTTGGGCAGTTGGCAATATAAGAGGCTACCCAAATCCATTGCATCGAATTTATAAAACAACAAATGGTGGTTCTAACTGGAACCCTATTGGTCCCTCAAACTTCCCCGTGTATTTAAGATCAATTGAATTTTTTTGATTCAAACATCGGTTTATGCGGGTCTTTCGCCAGCGCT
>CAZHQP010000415.1:0-2398 GCA_964534735.1 uncultured Roseivirgaceae bacterium | reverse complement strand
GACCCAGGCATTGAAAGGTGACATAGCCGGTCCTGTATGCCGGGCGAAGAACCGAACCTCTTTAATCAATTCTTTTTTTCCCAGGATAACACCGCCCATTACCCTGCCCTGTCCATCAATCCATTTAGTAGCCGAGTGTGTCACCAGGTGCGCACCCCACTTTGCCGGGTTTTGCAAATACGGTGACGCAAAACAATTATCTACGTTCAGGATAAGCTTGTGCTTTTCAGCGAGCTTGCCCAACCATTCGAGATCAAGGATATCTAATGCAGGATTGGATGGCGTTTCCACAAAGATCATCTTCGTATTGGGCTGGATCTTTCCCTCCCACGATGCCTGATCCGTTATATCCGCATAAGAATAAGAAATGTTGAATCGCGGAAACAAAATGCTCAAGATCTGATGCGTAGATCCAAACAATGAACGCGAGGCCAGGACATGATCACCTGACTTCAAAAGCGAAGCCATACTGCAATACATGGCAGCCATCCCGGAAGCAGTTGCGATGCCATCTTCTGTGCCTTCCATCAGGCAAAGTTTTTTAATAAGCTCGTTGGTGTTTGGATTGGAAAATCGGCTATAAATATTTCCCGGGATTTCATCCGCAAACAACGCGCGCGCCTGTTCCGCATCATCAAATACAAAGCTTGACGTTAAATAGAGCGGAACGGAATGCTCACGGAAAGGTGTCCGTTCATGCTGCTCCCGGATCGGATCGGTTTCCGAATAGCCATCAAATTCTGTGTTGTCGCTCATGCGGGTATTATTTCAAAGCTATGAGTAATTCTCGTTTGCGGCTTCAGCGATTCTGCTACCGAACAATATTTATCAACGGATAATACCACTGCTTTTTCTACTTTATCTTTATCGAGATTTCCATACAACCGGAAATGAACGTTTGCTTCCATGTACGGAGATGGAGCTACGTTTTCGCGCTCACCCGTTACCGATACCTGGATATCTTTTAAATCCTGCTTTTGCTTTTTCAGGATGCTGATCACATCGATCACGCTGCATCCGCCCAGGGCGGTTAACACAATCTGCATCGGTCGCATGCCTTTATTCTGGCCGCCCATGTCGGGTGAAGCATCCATGTGTAATTTCGCACCGGACTCATTGACCGCCTCCATGTGATAGGCGTCATTCAATCGTTTGATCTCAATTTTTACCATAAACTTTCCTGTCTGGAAGCATGTAGCTTCCCAAAAAGAACGCAATCATACTCATTAAAGTTGCCGGAACCAAAGCCGGGACTGATAAAGGATTGTATTCAAACCAGAACCAGGCAATCATTCCGACAATCATTGCCATCACTGCTCCTGCGCTGCTTGACCGTTTCCAGTACATTCCAAATACCATAGGGATGAACAGTGATACCAGACTTAGGATTGACGAAACTCCTACAAGTTCATAAATATTGGAGTTCATGGCCGCCATAACAGTCGCGATAACGCTGAACAATATAATCGAGAGTCGTGTGATCATGAGCAGCTGCTTATCTTCAGGCTCTTTCTTCATTAATGGTTTCACAATGTTCTCAGAAAAAAGCGCTGCCGGTGCAAGAATGGCAGAGCTGGTAGTGCTCATCACGGCAGACAGAAGTGAACCAAAAAACAAGATCTGCACCGGAATTGGCGTGTGCTGCAGTACCATATTCGGAAGTGTGAGCTGCGTGTCAGTTCCCAGCTCACCCGGATATAAGTGCTTTACGCATAAGCTGATAAATAGCGGTAACATGGCTACAGTCAGATACAGGATCGCAGCATAGTAGCATGACCGGACGGCTATCTGTGCGGATCCGGAAGACATTGTGCGTTGAAATACATCCTGTGATGGGACTGAGCCTAATCCTAATACCGACCATGCAGCAAGCCAGGTGATGATAGCCGTCCAATTGAACTCCGGGAAAAACCTGAGGTCTTTTTCGGGGACTTCACTCAGCACCACCGAAGCTCCTCCGGCTTCTTTCGCAAGAATAAACGCCAATATCAGCAAGCCGACAATGATGATAATGCTTTGAATAAAATCTGTTATCGAAATCGCCCACATCCCTCCGATGAATGTATACAGTGTTACAATGACTGAGCTAATCACAATGCCATTCACAACCGGGACATCAGCGACCACATTCAGGATGAGTCCCAACGCAACAAGCTGTGCAGCAATGTATCCGAAATATGCGGGGATCATAAACGCACTCGCAATGATCTCGGTCCGTTTACCATAACGAACTTTAAAATAATCGCCCAGCGTAACCAGGTTCATGTTGTAAAGCTTGCGGGCAAAGAAAATCCCGAACAATAGCAGGCAGAGTGATGCGCCAAACGGATCTTCAATAACGGCAAACAATCTGATTTCGCTCGGCATGGGCGGCAGGGTTAAGATCACCAAAAGTATG
>CAZHQP010000414.1:0-2404 GCA_964534735.1 uncultured Roseivirgaceae bacterium | reverse complement strand
GCTTTTTCCCTTCTTTTCTTTTTCAGGCTTCTTGAAGGTGTTTGTTTTAAAAGTATTTTCTGCCATTAGTTTAAAAAGTATTCAAAGCTAAGCAAAATTTAGCAACCTACGATACGCTCGGAATGTCGGGCAAGTAGCCGATTTTCTTCTTAACTTGAAGGAAATCCTGACCTCTGAAAAAGTTACTCTCCATAGGGCTGCTGCTGGCTTTTTCTTTCGCAACGCAAGCGCAAAGCAAGCTGATCGATAGTTTACGAACCATCGTAGCGCAACAACGTCATGATACCCTGGAGGTCAAAGCAATTTTGGGTTTAACGAATGAGTTTCTGCGAAAGGATATCGCACAGGCGCGCAGTTACGCACAGCAGGCAATCCGCACTTCTTCGCAGATAAAATATGTATTCGGACTCTGCTCGGGTTACGTTTACCTTACCTCGTTAAATCAAGCGGCTCTTAAGCGCGACAGTGCTTTGTACTATCTCGGCTTGATCGATCAGCTGGCAAAAGAACATCCGGAAGACATCCGCATTTCAAAGAACTACAATCAAACTGCCGGACTCTTTTATAAAGCGCAGGGCGAATTCAAACGGGCACTACCCTACTTCCTCGAAAACCTTAAGCTTGCTACAAAAGAAGATGAGAGCAAAGCTGGCAGTCTGTTAAACATTGGAAATACATATTCACAAATGGCTGACCACCGCAATGCGATGACGTACCATTTACAATCGTTAGCGATCTTTGAAAAGATCGGAAACAAACGCGGACAATCGTTTTGCCTGCACAGCCTGGCAACGGATTATTACTTTTTAAAGCAACTCAATAAAGCTGAAGAATATCTTGAGCGTTCCCTGAAGCTGAAAAACGAGTTGCAGGATAAACGCGGTATGGTAACTGCATTGCAGGCACTTGGTAACATTGCCAAAGATCGGAACCAGTATTCAGCGGCCGATCAGTACTATAACAAAAGCCTGTTGCTCGCACGGGAAATGAAAACTGTGGTTGATGAGATAATCACGCTGCATCAGATGGGTATGAACCACATGCGCAAGCCTGACCCGGTTGCAGCACGCAAAGTTTTTACGGAAGGCCTTACACTCGCGCGCCAGCTTGGAGACAGTACGCTTGCCGCCCGATTGAAGTCATCTTTGCTATCAATGGATGTTGAGGAACAAAAGAAGGAAAAAGCACAATCCACCTTTATGACCAACCTCAATACCATGATTCTTTCAGGCGACAAAAGCGGGCTTGCATTGGAGTACGGCAGGCTGAGCGAATACTATGCTTTGAACAACGACTATGAGAAAGCCTTTGAATATTTAAAAAAACACGAAGCCCTGAATGACAGTCTGGAGGGAAATGCTGTACTCATCCAGATGAAAACACTGGAAGAACAATTCAAAAACGACCAAAAGGAAAAAGAAATTCAGCTATTAAAAAAAGACCAGGAGCTGCATAAAACAGAAATCAGCCGACAGCGCGCGAATATCACCATCATCATTGTGGCGATGGTATCGGTAATCATCATCAGCATTTTGTTGATTAATCGCTATCGTGTTTTGAATCGTACACGCAGATTGGTTGAGCTGGAGCGTATGCGCAACACGATCGCCCGCGATTTGCATGACGACATCGGTTCTACACTTTCGAGCATTAACATCATCAGCCAGATGGCATTAAAGGACTCAGCCGGTAATACATCAAACTTTCAGCGCATTGCGCAACATTCCTCAAGCATGATGGAAAGCATGTCGGATATTGTATGGTCAATCAATCCTAACAACGATTCCCCGGAAAGGGTTGTAAGTAAGATGAAAGAGTTCGCTGCTGAGATCCTTGATCCGCTGGATATCACGTACACATTTTCCGGAGAAGAAAACCTGCATGCTCTTAAACTTGACGCACCCCTCCGGAAAAGTTTATTCTTGATTTTTAAAGAAGCAATTAACAATGCAGCGAAGTACAGCGGTGCAACCGCGATTTCGATTGAATTCCGGAAGCTCGCAGAAAATCTGCAGGTTGTGATTCACGATAATGGAACGGGATTCGATTTGCAGGCTACATCTTCCGGGAACGGTGTACGCAACATGCAGGAACGAGCCCATAGCCTGCACGGAAAGCTCGATCTGCAGTCCGGATCAGGTAACGGAACAACCCTCACGCTTTCTATTCCGCTCACATGATCAGGGTATTTTATGATTTTGTGTAAAACCGCAGTTTTGTAACAGTCTGTTTTGGCCATGAAACTTGCCGTACTCATTTATGAAGACAACACCCTGCTCCGCGAGAGCGTGGCGGCCATGATCGACACCAGTGCGGAATTAAAACTCGAAGCAGCTTTTGAACACGTGCTGAATGTGGAAGCAGAGTTTAAAGCTTACAAACCGGATGTTGTATTAATGGACAT
>CAZHQP010000413.1:0-2412 GCA_964534735.1 uncultured Roseivirgaceae bacterium | reverse complement strand
TTGTCAGAAGTGGTCATTTCGAAAAATGGCTGCCGGCAGGAACAGAGCTCTTGCTTTATCCTAAAGGTTCTCATCCTACTCCGGTTATTGACAAAGATGGGATTGTAACTATTGATCGTGATCACAGTTTTTGGATTTGTGAGGCATCTTAACAAGATGTCAATTTTGAAATTCGGTAACGAGAATACCAATTAGTTTTCCCAGATCAACTTTTTCAATCGGGTGAGGTGTATCCTCAAGCGTCAGGAATTTTCCATTAGGCAAAAGTTTCACCACCTCTTGTGAATAATTTTTATCAGCCATATCGTCCTGATCGCCCAAACAAATAAATGTTGGTTGGTGAATAGATTGTAAAGTTTCGCGTGTGAGCTGAGGTTTTCTTCCCAACTCCGTCATCATATCGGCTGTCTTGCGCATCAGTTCCTTCCAGTCATTTGGTGCATGGCGCTGCTCAAGAGTCCTTGCGAAAGCGGGAACCTTATCAATAATTTTTTCAGGATTGAGTTTTTTGATTTCCTTCGAAGCAGACTCTTCACTCCAGTCGAATTTGGTGCCTAACGTTACAATCTTTCCGATCCGCTGCGGATGGTTTTTTGCAAGCCACAGTGCTACATATCCACCCATACTATAGCCGAAAATATTTGTGGTTGTTAGGTCGAGACGATTCAATTCATTCAATACTTCTTTCGTAAATTGTTCTATACCGAATTGCGATTGGAAAGCAGCCCCGCCATGTCCGGATAAGTTCAAGCTCTGAACTTTTAATCCTTTGTTCAGCAAAGCAGCTTTAACAGGCTCAAGCTGTTCAGCTGAACCTAATGCTCCATGAAGTATCAGAACGTGACTCATCATTTCTTAGCGGATACAATTCTGTTTTTGTTCTGAAAATCTTTAATAATCCAAACATCTTTAAACCCTCTTTTACTAAAGATATCTGCAGTTTCGTCACCAAATCGTTCGTTGATCTCAACGAAGATTTTACCATTTGGCTTTAATGCATCAAACCCTTTTTCAGCAATAGCTTTATAAAACACAAGCGGATCATTGTCCGGAACAAATAAGGCAAGATGCGGCTCATGTTTCAGCACGTTGTTGTTCATCGATGATTTTTCTGAAACAGCCACGTAAGGCGGATTGCTCACAATAATTTCCAGGTCATTGAACGGAATGTCTTCTAAAAGAATGTCTGTTTTTCTGAAATCAACCGGGGCGGATAAATCTTTTGCATTTTCAGAAGCTGTTTTCAATGCTGCCTCGCTGATATCAAACGCAATTATTGTTTTAGAAGGAAACTCTTTCGCGAGCGTAATGGCAATACAGCCGCTGCCCGTTCCAATGTCAAGTATTTTTCCGGGATCATTTGAAGTGTTTTTCAAAACATGATCGATGAGCAATTCAGTCTCCGGACGTGGAATAAGCACAGAAGGATTTACATTAAACACCCTTCCGAAAAACTCTGTCTTACCTAAAATGTATTGAACAGGTTCCTGTGTATTCAGGCGCCTGATTATATCTTCAAACCACTGTTCTTGCTTTTCTGTTAATGAAATTGCCTTTTGAGCGATAATGTCTGAGCGGGTAATATTGGCAACATACTCCAGAATAAGATAAAGCATGCTTTCAATCTCCGCTGCATCTTCCGAAAGCGTGATCTGTTTACGTAAATCCCTGAATAAGTCTTTGGAATTCTTCATGCCTTGGCAATCTTTGCAAGTATAGCAATTGTTTAAGATGAAAACCCTTTCTCCGGATGAGCTTTTTATGCAGCGTGCGCTTGATCTCGCGCAACTCAGCCGGGGCACAGTTAGTCCTAACCCGATGGTGGGCTGTGTGATTGTTCACAACAACATGATTATTGGCGAAGGTCGGCACAAAAAATTGGGCGAAGCACATGCCGAAGTAAATGCAGTCGCTTCTGTAAAAGATCAATCACTCCTAAAAGAAAGTACGGTTTATGTAAACCTTGAGCCCTGCTCGCATTTCGGAAAAACTCCGCCTTGTGCAGATATGCTCATCAAGCATCAGGTTAAAAAAGTTGTGATTGCGAATCTTGATCCTAATCCACTCGTAAGCGGACAAGGAATTGAAAAATTAAGGGCTGCCGGAATTGAAGTGGTTACCGGAATACTCGGAGCAAAAGGTCGCGAGCTAAACAAACGTTTCTTCACGTTCATGGAAAAGAAACGTCCATACATTATTTTAAAATGGGCCGAAACTGCCGATGGGTTTATCGCCCGTGAAAATTTCGATTCAAAATGGATCAGCAATGAGCAGTCGCGCAAGCTGGTTCACAAATGGAGAAGTGAAGAAGATGCAATCCTGGTCGGAACAGCAACTGCGCAACATGATAATCCTGCATTAACGGTTCGGGACTGGATTGGAAGAAATCCGGTCCGGATTGTGATCGATCGC
>CAZHQP010000412.1:0-2418 GCA_964534735.1 uncultured Roseivirgaceae bacterium | reverse complement strand
ATTAAGGAGGTTAATAAAAATTTAAAGCAACCAATCTGTAGATACCGATAAAGCAGTACCTGTATCAACATAGAGATGAATGCCTGGAAACAATAACTGTCCTTTTTCGACATAACAACCCAATCTTCAGAACAAAGCGAACAGAAAGATCAATAGCCAGCTGGAAACAAATCCCGATGCTGCATGAAACTACTGGGTTTTAAAAAACTTAACCCAGGTTAGTAGGAGTAACTCCTATAAAATCAAAAAATTTTTGAATTCTTTACGCGGGTAAGATA
This sequence comes from uncultured Roseivirgaceae bacterium, assembly GCA_964534735.1. GTDB lineage: Bacteria > Bacteroidota > Bacteroidia > Cytophagales > Cyclobacteriaceae > UBA2336. The sequence goes on along the minus strand of CAZHQP010000412.1, from coordinate 2,140 downwards.
TAAATGCTTACCCGATTATCAGATTTCTGATTCCAAAAGATATATTTTCCTGAATTATTGGATGATCTATACCCAAATCCCCTGTTTTTCGTTAGTCTTTATACTCCACGCTTAGAGTTCATAATATGAAATCTTTAAATTCGTATTAACCCCATCCTCATGCTCTCTAATTATTTACTACTTGCCCTCCGCAACATTTTAAAGCAGCGTGGCTATGCCATTGTTAATACACTCGGGCTGGCCATCGGGCTAGGCGCTGCGATTTTTATTTTACTCTACGTTCGCGATGAACTCACATTTGATACAATGCATCCACAGGCAAATCAAACCTATCGAATGGGGTATTGGGTGCAGCAGCCTAACGGGCAAACAGATAAACTTCCGGAAGTGCCTGCAGGCTGGGACAATTACATAAAGGATAATTATAAAAGTGTTTCCGACATCTCCAGCTATTACCAGGTTGGAATGCCCACCACGATACATGATGAAGCAACCGATAAAATCCTCTTGACGGAATCCATCATTTGGGCTGAGCCAACGCTGGGCAAAGTAGTCGCACTAACATTCATAAAAGGCAATGCAGCAACGGCTTTGAAAGATCCCAATAGCCTGATTCTTTCCGAAACAGCAGCCTATAAATTGTTTGGAGATGCAGATCCGATCAATAAGCCCATAACCATTACGCATCAATGGGCTACGAACAATCAAAAGGTGGAAATGAATGTGACGGGCGTATACCGCGACTTCCCATCAAACTCGCATATCAGCCCGCAATACATCGCCAACGTATATACACTTAAGCCTTTTAATCCGAACATGGAGAAGGTAATGAACGAATCAATGGGTGATGGCGAAAATATGCTCTGGACGCAAAGTTATTTTGTGTGTAACGATGAAAGTCAAATACCTGTTATTGTTGCTGATCTTCAGCAAAAAGCCAATGCCATCATTGCGCAGCTGAAGCTTGATATCAAATTCAAACCGGTTGTTCGCAAGATAACCGATGTACATTTTGACCGGGAAATGGACTGGTCGATCGTTCATAAATCGGCCGATAAAAACTATATGTACATCTTTATTACCATTGCCGTCCTCATCCTGATTGTAGCAAGCGTTAACTACATCAACCTGGCCGTTGCCAAATCAATAACCCGCGCCAAGGAAATTGGCTTACGCAAAACATTCGGCAGTCAGCGTCTTCAGCTGTTTATCCAGTTCATGCTTGAGTCATTCTTACTGGTGATCATATCCATTATCATTGCAATCCTGCTGGTGATTATCCTGTTGCCGCAATTCAATACACTGTCTGAAAAAACTTTTGTAATCGGACACCTCTTTGAACCGGGCATGTTGTTCATTCTCGGAGCAATCGGACTATTTGTTACCGTGCTTGGCGGAAGCTATCCGGCCTTTTTTATTTCAGGCTTTGAACCTGCAAATGTGCTGAAAGGAAAGTTTGCATTCCGTAAAGGATCTAATGTGTTTCGGCAGTTCCTGATCGGACTTCAATTTACCGTTGCGTTAATACTGTTGATCGGCAGTGTGGTGTTGGTGCGGCAGATGGATCTGATGCGCAACTCAAAACTAAATGAGGCAGGTAAGCAGATCCTTTCAATTCGGTTTGGAGGATTTGGCGGCAAAGCAAGCGATTCACAATACAACGTATTCAAGAATACACTCTTGCAGGATCCGCAAATTGAAGCGGTAACATTAGCCAATCACCTGCCACGACTGGATTACTTTGGGCCGGTAAGCATGCGATTCCAGTTTCCGGAAATACAGGAAGAATATTTCGACTGGTTTCAGCTAAATGGTGACTACGATTTTCCGAAAACATTCGGCCTTAAGTTTATTGTTGGTCGCGATTTCGATCATGCAAACGTATCGGATTCGACAGCTATTATCTTAAATGAAACGGCCGTAAAAACACTTAAGCTAACTCCAGCTGAAGTACTCGGTAAAATTGTAACCCGCCCGTCACAAAGCTATTACTGGATTGATCCTTCCGATACAACTCAAAAACCAGTACATGGAAAGGTTATTGGCGTAGTGGAAGATTTTCCGTTCCGTTCGATGAATCATAAAATCGAACCGCTGGGCATTGCCGGCAAGCCGCATTTTGACGATCGCATTATTCATG
>CAZHQP010000411.1:459-2429 GCA_964534735.1 uncultured Roseivirgaceae bacterium | reverse complement strand
CGCGAAGCCATTGAAAAATCTGGTTTCAAAGTTTTGATGCCTGCCTTTGAAGGTGAGTTGTTGGAAGTACGCAAACAACACATTGAAAACCTGCGCAACTTCGATGGCGCCATCATCTTTAAAGGAAAAGTAAACGATCAGTGGGTGCGCATGAAAGTGCTCGATTTGTTGAAGGCGCCTGGCTTTGGAAGAAAAAAACCAATTCAGGGAAAGGCAATAGTTGCTGCCGACAACAATACGTTAGATGGTTTCAAAAATCAGAACCTTACTTTAATAGGTGGCGATACCAATCGATCACTGGAAAATCTTAAGACTTTTTTACAAGACATAAACTCATAAAGCTATGAGCCAAATGGTAGATGAACATGGCACACTGGTAGGAACGGCTAACCCCTTTCCAGGTTTGCGGCCCTTCAAAATCGAAGAGAGCCATTTGTTCTTTGGTCGCGAAGGCCAGAGCGATGAAGTGCTGCTCAAACTTTCCAAGAGCCGGTTTGTGGGCGTTATTGGTCCTTCCGGAAGTGGTAAGTCATCTTTTATTTATTGTGGCGTACTTCCAATTCTTTATGGAGGCTTCTTAACCGATGCCAGCCCGAACTGGGAAGTAGTGGTTACGCGCCCCGGTGCCGGCCCGATTGATAACCTGGCTGAGTCTCTTTTAAAAACCGTAAAGGATTACAACGCAGCCGATGTTGAAGATAAAAAAATCAAGCGTACCATTGTTTCTACTTTGTTAAGAAGTAGTTCGCTTGGATTAGTAGAAGCCATTCAGCAATCACGCAGAAAAGAAGACATTAATTATCTTATTCTGGTCGATCAGTTTGAAGAACTCTTTCGATTTAAAGACGGTACTGATCCCAATTCCGTAAACGAATCGCTGGCCTTCATCAACTTGTTGATGGAAGCGGTGAACTATGAAGATGCACCCATCTACGTAGCCATTACCATGCGCTCGGATTTTATTGGCGAGTGTGCGCAATTTCCGGAACTAACCCGCAAGATTAACGATAGTCACTACCTGATTCCGCAAATGACGCGCGATCAGAAACGCAGGGCGATTGAAGGCCCGGTGGCAGTGGGCAACGCAAAAATAACCCCGCGTTTAACGCAACAACTTTTAAATGATCTGGGCGATAACCCCGATCAGTTGCCTATTCTGCAACACGCATTAATGCGTACGTGGAGTTATTGGGCCAAATACCGGGATTATGAAGATGAGCCGGTTGATCTGAAACATTACGAAGCTATCGGTACCATGTCCGAAGCGCTTTCGATGCACGCCAACGAAGCGTATGACGAACTGGATGAAGAGCAACAACGCATCTGTGAAATTTTATTCAAAGCCATTACCGAAAAGCGAGGCGAGAACTTTGGCATTCGCAGACCAACAAGGTTAAATGAAATTGCATCCATTGCCGATGTATCGGAGGCAGATGTGGTGGCTGTACTGGAAAAATTCCGCGAGCCTGGACGTTCATTATTAACACCAGCTTATGGAATTGAGTTAGGCTCCAAGTCGATGATCGACATCTCGCACGAAAGTTTGATGCGTATTTGGGTGCGTTTGAAAAACTGGGTGGATGACGAGAGTGAAGCCGTGCAAATGTATTTACGACTTGCCGAAGCTGCGGGCCAATACCAGGTAGGCAAAGCCGGTTTATGGCGCCCGCCCGATTTACAACTTGCCCTTAACTGGCAAGCGAAGCACAAGCCCACTTTAGTTTGGGGGCAACGGTATCATCCGGCCTTTGAACGTACCATGATCTTTCTGGAATACTCCAAGAAAGAATTTGATACGGAGCAACGGATTAAAGAACTGGAAGCCAAACGCAAGTTGCAACGCGCGCGCGTTACTGCGATTGTGTTTGGTACACTAGCTGGTATAGCACTGATTGCCTTTGTGTATGCGTTTATGCAGCAGGCTGAAGCTAAAAGACAAGCAGACATAGCCATTAGCAATGAAAAATTAG
>CAZHQP010000411.1:0-449 GCA_964534735.1 uncultured Roseivirgaceae bacterium | reverse complement strand
AAGCAAACCAAGAAGCCGAGAGAGCAAATAAGGAAGCTCAAAATGCACGCACAGCTGAAGCAGAAGCTAAGGAGCAAGCAAGAATAGCTGAAGCTGCTAGGAAAGATGCTGAAGAAAAACGAATACGTGCTGTTAAAGCAGAAGCGGATGCACTTACTCAAAAAGGTATTGCCGAAAAGAATGAAAAGTTAGCGCAAGAAAAAGAAAAGGAGGCCAATGCTAATGCACTACGCGCTGATCGAAATGCTGAACGTGCTGAACGCGAACGCTACCTCGCCCTTGCAAAAGCTATGGCCATTAAATCGAAAGAGTTAGGTAATGATCTGAACCTGGAAGGACTCGTAGCCCAACAAGCGTACAAGTTCAACAAAAAGTATGGTGGCTACGAATTCAACAGCGATGTTTATGGAGGCTTGTACACGGCATTAAAAAACTGGGATGATCCACTG
>CAZHQP010000410.1:0-2435 GCA_964534735.1 uncultured Roseivirgaceae bacterium | reverse complement strand
TGATCACCCTGAATACGGCACTCGTAAAAGGCTACGAACAAATTGATGCAATCGGCATTGCCGATACCCGCGATTCTGTCAAACTCGCAATAAACGTAGTGAAAGGATCAACCACTAAAACCGAACGTGAAGATCTGGGCGATGTTATTAACTCGCCAACCGATGATCTCGCACCGGTTATCTCTTACGATAATAAAACGTTGTATTTCACGCGACAAAATCATCCGCAGAATATGGCGCCAATTGATAACCAGGATGCGTGGTTCAGCACACAAGGAGCAGATGGAAAATTTTCTCCTGCGAAAGGTGTTCCACCTCCAATCAATACTGCGCAGAATAATTCAGTGGCCGGGATCACGCCTGACGGGCAAACGTTGTTGGTGCTGAATGTTTATAACCCGGACGGAACGATGAGCACAGGCGTTTCACTTGCACGGAAGGAAGGCGATGCCTGGGGTCTTCCAAAAAAGATTGACATCAAAAACTTTTATAACAAGAACCGGTATGGCGAATACAATCTTTCAGCTTCCGGTAAAATTTTACTGATGACAATTCAACGCGACAATGGCTTCGGATCAAAAGATGTTCATGTGAGCTTTCGGCAGGATGACGGAACATGGAGTGAGCCTAAGAACCTGGGGCCGGTCATCAACACGGCAGAAAGTGAATCGTCTTCGTTTCTCGCAGCTGATGAAAGGACATTGTATTATTCAACCAATGGCTTGCCGGGTTACGGCCGCAATGATGTGTTTGTTACGCAACGGTTAGATGATACGTGGGAAAAGTGGACTGAGCCGCAAAACCTCGGACCCGATTTAAATACTCCTCAGTGGGATGCCTACTATACGTTTACAGCGGATGGCTCGTATGTGTATTTTGTTTCAGGCGGAAGAAACGGTTCATCCGATATCTTCCGGAAAAAGTTACCAGCAGGCGCGCGTCCGGATCCGGTAGTAATCATTAAAGGAAAAGTGCTCGATGCAAAAACCAAGCTGCCATTAGCAGCGAGTATCTCGTATCAGAATCTGTTAACCAGCAAGAACCTGGGCTATGCAAACTCAAACAGCATTGACGGGCAGTACAGCATTGTGCTTCAGGCGGGCAGCAATTATGAGTTTCTTGCCGATGCTGCCAATTATTACCCGATCAGCGATAACATCGACTTAAGCAAGCTGCACGAGTTCCAGGAGATCACGCGGGATCTCTACCTCGCACCGATTGAAACCGGATTAGCCATCCGGCTGAATAACCTGTTCTTTGATTTTAATAAATCAGAACTGAAGAAAGAATCTTTTAGCGAACTGAACCGACTTGTTGAATTGCTGAAGAAGAATCCAGCCATGAAAATTGAGATTTCCGGTCATACAGATAACGTTGGTACGGATGCGTACAATAATCCGTTAAGCGTAAAACGGGCGCAGGCGGTATCGGCATTTCTTACCGGCAAAGGAATAGCAGCAACGCGGCTTTCGGCAAAAGGCTATGGTAAAACAAAACCCTTGCAAGCCGGAGATACCGAAGAGATTCGCAAGCTTAACCGAAGAGTGGAGTTTACGATCACGGAAATGTGATCTTATAAAACGATCTCTTTAATCAGAACTTTTGAGATTGCTTTTGTAAATTCAGCCTGGGTGTTGGGCTTGGTAATGTAACGCGCAATCTCAAGCTGTTGCAGCTCAAGCCTGTCTTTCAAACATTCTGCAGTTGAAAAGATTATTACCGGAATATGTTTCAGGTGCGGCCGTTTTTTGATTTCGCGCAAACATTCCCAGCCGTCCATTTTTGGCATGTTAAGGTCAAGAAAAATATATGCAGGAGTAAAGGTTTCTGCATCAAGCAATTTTAATCCTTCCTCGCCCGATGGCACTGTTATGCATTCAATCTTCGGATCGATTTCCTTCAGGGCGATCATAAACGACTCCCGGTCATCCGCATCGTCATCAATCATAAAGCACGTTATCTCCTCCATACACCAATCAATTTCACGATTTTACTTTGTGAAATGTATCCATGAATCTTTCAGAAAACTGCTCAGTCACCGCGAATTCCTGATTTTATCTTTCAACGGCATAAGAACTGGTTCAAAGGAAAAATGCCCTCGGTGAAGAGCATTTGACGTTTCGATGTAAGATTTTTAACCGGTTATGAACTATTTCGGCATGTATGCATCGCGGATCGATTTGAATTCGGAGGTAGATTTCCATTGCGGCCAGGTACTTTCCAGGGAAATCTTCTTTCCTACATTAAATAACAGCTTCAAATCCTCAACCGACCCGTCAAGCTTCCAGCGTGACCTGTCATACTGATCGGAAGGCTTGTGGTAATATTTTGATACATATTCACGCTGCACTTCCCGACCATAGTCAGCGCCCTTTTCCATGTTATGCTGGAAAACGAGGAACTTGTGTTTGCCGGTTTCGGTGTTGTTGCGCCTG
>CAZHQP010000409.1:0-2440 GCA_964534735.1 uncultured Roseivirgaceae bacterium | reverse complement strand
CGGTGGCGAGCATCGTTGTTTGATTAACCACTCCTACCCGTTGAAAATCCTTGTCCGGATTAAAGTCTTTTGAATATCGTCCAGCAAACGCAGTATAAAATTCTTCCTTGGATTTTTCTCCTGTTATATACTTTGCCAGGCTCTGCGCCTCATCCATGTCGCGCACAATTACCGAGGCGCCATTACTCGCACTGTGTGAAAACGTTGCACGAGTTTCTTCATGCTTCGGTTTGCCGTGAATGATGATTGTGTAATCGTCCTTCCCTAATTTCTCAGATCGGTTCCAAACCTTTTCAACAAACGGACACGTTGTGTTATACTTCTGTACCTCCACACCTTTATCCAGCAACAGATTTTCTATTTCAATGGTTGTACCAAATGCGGGAATAATAACTACGTCATCTGATCTAATCTCTTCCCATGAAATCAATTGTGTTCCATCCGTATCCATGATAAATTTTATTCCACGACTCTGCAGATCGTTATTCACTTCCTGATTGTGAATCATCTGACTGAGCAGATAAACTCTCTTATCCGGATTTTCTTCAATCGCCTTATAGCTGATCTCAATGGCGTTCTCCACACCATAACAAAAACCAAAATGCCGGGCTAAGTAAAATTGTACGGAGCCAAAGTTAAGATGCGTTGGGGAAAAGTCCTGCTTGCGTAAGTCTTTTACTCTTCGCGCTTCTTTAATCTTTCCGGTAATCGATGACCGGTAATATGCAGGGATCTCGAACTTTTTGATAACAAATTCTTTAGTTGTTAGTTAATGGTTGCGTGTTGATCGTGAATTTCACACCAAACAACCATTAACGAACAACGAATGACTAATTACGCTGCTTTCGACAGCTTATCTTCTTTTACTGTGTTTGTTCTTACCTCTTTCGATTCCAGATCAAACCACTTTACTTCAACGATGTTACTTTTCAAATACCGCAACACTTCCATTACTTTTCCATCGATCTTGTTGCGTACTCGCTCACCTTTTCTAAAAAGTCTTCTCATACTACTTTTAATCGTTTACATTCTGAACGCATAGTTGAACTCCCGCGGGAGATCAGCGTATGTTCCCGTTAATATAACTAAATCTCCAGCTTTTTTAGCTTTTATGACTTCGTTGAATTCTTTAACGGATTTTACAGGCTTATCGTTGATTTTGGTAATAATAAACCCCTCCCGGATGTCTGTCGATTTAGCTAACCGGCCGTTATTCAGGGCTTTAATTTTCACGCCATTGGTCAGATCGAGACTTTTTAATTCCTTGTTGTCCATGTCCTGAAGCTCAACACCAAGGGATGCTGCCGCAATTTTTTCTTCAGGCCTAACAGCACCTTCATTTCCATCGCGATTTTTTAACACAACCGGATAGGTAATTTCCTTTCCTGCCCGGTTAACAGTTATGTTAAGCTTATCGCCCGGACGATGGCTGCCTACAGTTTCAATCAGGGCTGTGCTTGAGCGAATCGGGGTTTCATTGATTTTCACAACCACATCACCTTCTTTAATACCCGCATCTTTCGCTGAGCTTTTTGCGGCAAACCCTGAGATATAGGCACCTTCATTTACTTCCAATGAAAATCTCCTGACCAGTTCGCTGTTTACACTTCCGATGTTTACACCTAACCAGCCGCGCTGTACGGCTCCAAACTTGATCAGGTCTTCAACAACTTTGCTTACAATATTTGCCGGAACAGCAAAGCCATAACCATTATACGAACCGGTGTTGCTCGCGATGGCAGTGTTGATGCCTAATAGTCCTCCGTTCATATCAACCAATGCGCCTCCGCTGTTACCCGGATTGATCGCGGCATCAGTTTGAATGAACGATTCAATGCCCACATTACCCTCTTCTGTCTGGCGGTTAATGATGTTGATGTTACGGCTCTTCGCGCTGATGATGCCTGCTGTTACCGTAGAGGTTAAGTTAAATGGATTACCTACTGCCACAACCCACTCGCCTACGCGCGAATGATCGGAGTTCACGAATGACATGTACTTTAAACCCGTTGCGTTGATCTTGATCAATGCAAGATCTGTATCGGGATCAGTGCCGATAACATCCGCTTTGAATGATCTGTTATCATTTAAGGTAACTTCAACCACATCGGCATCCTCCACTACGTGATTATTGGTAACAATGTATCCGCCTTCACTGATAATCACGCCTGAGCCTGAGCTTACACTTGGACCACTCGGTCCGCGCTGACCGAAGAATTGACGCAGCTCTTCGGGAATCTGTTGATCATTCCTCCTGTTTTGTTGCGTATTCTTAATAAACACAACTGCCGGTGTCGCCTTTTCGGCAATGGCTGTAAAGTCGAGCGGAATTTCACGTCCTGTTTCATCGTGTGTATATGAAACTCGTTGCACAGGCGTTTCCGTCACGTACGATAGGGCTACTTCGTCCTTTTTAAAATATTCAACTGCACCGATTGTG
>CAZHQP010000408.1:0-2440 GCA_964534735.1 uncultured Roseivirgaceae bacterium | reverse complement strand
TGCCGGCTAAATCTAGCTTTTAGCCTTTTTAACAGGTTTACTCTTACGCTTTTCTTTCTGTTGTTTTTTCTTCAACGATTTAAACTCGGCCTTCTTCGCTTTTGCTTCACGGTTCGCTTCATCTTTCAAATGCTTCTTTATCTCTTTGCCTATTTTTTTTGATGATTTAGAGAATAGCTTCCGGATCTTCTTGCCGGGCTCTCCAACCTGAAACGTGGTATACAACGCACTTAGTCCTGCTTCAATGCGCAGACTGAAATCTTCCGAGTCTTTTTCTTTCATAACGATGGATAAGTTGATGAGCTAAAGTCGCTAAAAAGTATTTAACGGTAAGAGGCATAACAATATGTTAACTTTTACTTCACACACGGGGTTTATGGGAGCATTATCTTTATTTTTTAAAGATAATAATGACCGGATTTCAGGAAAATAATACCGCACACCGCAGCAGTATTGCCATGGCTCTAAGCCCTTTTCTTGAGCTGCTAAAAGATCAGAAACAAACGATGACTCAGACTGACTGGCTTAAGACAGTTCGAACGCTTATGTTTCGGATTATTGAGACTCCTGAACAATATCTTCCTAAGGATTTGGCAGGACTGGAAACAACCACCGGCATGCTCAGGTCAATTTTTCATGAGTTCATTCTCAATCAAACCCCATTCCCTTCTCAAAAAAAGAATTATACTTCTTTCAGGTAATTTTTTCGTCATCGCCAGGAATCAGTCGATAGGTATTATCTAAACATTACTGAATTAATCTCTTCATCATAATTTTATAACCATCTCTTCTCCAACTATATGAGAAGCGGCAGTAGGTTTGCGGTATTAAAAACTTTCATTGTCATGAAAATATCCGTAATCATCAGCACCTACAACAATCCAGCGTGGCTGGAAAAAGTTATGTGGGGTTATGAATGCCAGACCTTTAAAAACTTTGAGTTCATTATTGCAGATGACGGATCCGGGCAGCCAACTTTTGATCTGATTGAAAAATTCAGACGAAATGGAATTCTTGACATGAAGCATGTATGGCATCCTGATAACGGATTTCAAAAGTCTGCAATCCTGAACAAGGCTGTATCAGAATCCTCAACGGAATATCTATTGTTCTCTGACGGAGACTGCATTCCAAGAAAAGATTTTGTTGAAACGCATGTTCGGCATGCAAAGCCTGGATATTTTCTTTCAGGCGGCTACTTCAAGCTCCCGATGGAAACGAGCAAAGCAATTTCTCATGAGGATATTGTTTCCGGAAATGCCTTTGATGTAAGCTGGCTGCATGCTCACGGCTTAAAAAAAACTTATAAAGAGCTTAAACTGGTGAGCCGGGGACTTCAGCAACAACTGCTTAATTTTTTAACGCCTACGAAAGCCACCTGGAACGGCCACGGTTCGTCCGGATGGAAAAAAGATATTGTTGCAGTTAACGGTTACAACGAAGAGATGCAATACGGGGGTCAGGACCGTGAGCTTGGAGAACGCCTGATTAATTTAGGAATAAAAGGAAAACAGATCCGTTACAGTGCAATCTGCATTCACCTCGATCATAAACGCGGTTATAATACGCCTGAATCAATTTCTAAAAACAGAAAAATTCGTGAACAAACGCGCTACCAGCGTAAAGTCTGGACAAAATCGGGAATGCTCAATTCAACGCTCCGTACTGTGTGAAAATTTGTATAACACGTTCTGAGCGTTACGCTTATTCAGAAACATTTATTCGCGACCAGCTGTCAGGGCTTTCAAAAGTTGCCGAAGTATATTCAATTCACAGCAGCCGGTTGCCTGAGCGTGAAGAGAATGGAAAAACGTTATCACCCTGGCCGTTTTGGATCATGCATAAAGTTGTCAAAAGTCTTACCGGACAACGTGATAACTATTTCAGCAATTACGGCTTAAGAAACTATTTTCTGGAAAAAAAGATTGATGTCGTGCTGGCGAACTACGGAATTTCAGCCGCTCACCTTATGCCCGTTTGTAAAGAGATTAATGTACCGCTGATTACGATCTTTCACGGGCACGATGCAACTGATAAAAAAATCCTAAGCTCTTACGAAAAACGCTATAAGCAATTATTTCTGCATAACGCTGCGATAGTTGCGGTGTCTAACGACATGCGTGACAAGCTAATCACGCTTGGGGCTGATCCTGCAAAAGTTAACGTTATTCCATGTGGTGTAGATTTAAAAAAATTCAGTCCAAAAGAACAAAACAACGAAGCTTTATTTCTTGCCGTGGGGCGTTTCGTGAAAAAAAAAGCACCCTTGTTTACACTCCGCGCCTTTCATGAAGCTTGGAAAAAACATCCGGAAGCAAAATTGATGATGGTTGGAGCGCATCAGGGACTCTATCAAGAATGCGTGCAGCTTGTTAACTCATTAGATATGCAGGATGCAGTTTTATTTCCGGGAATACTTCCGCACGAAGAGATTCAGAAA
>CAZHQP010000407.1:665-2455 GCA_964534735.1 uncultured Roseivirgaceae bacterium | reverse complement strand
ATTGAAACCTCATCCGAATCGCCGAAGGTTTCATTGTGGATTTTTAACTCAATTACATAGGTTCCGGCTTTGTCAGGAGTGAATGTGGGGTTGACTGTTGTGGCATCCGTTAAAGCAGTCAGGCTGTTTTCCGGTTTGCTTTTGATGTTCCAGAGGTACTGAAATGTCTTTTTGTCCAGATCTTTTGATTTGGAACCATCCAAAGTCAATAGCTGATTTGTAGTGGCCTGTTGGTCATCTCCCGCATTTGCTTCCAGGGTATTCACCGGAAGTTGTTCGGTGTCTTCTTCGCATGCGCTGAATACCAGCGCAAATGCAAATAATGCAATTAATACTTTTTTCATGGCTTTCTGTAAAATTTAATTGTTGATACAAAATTGCCATGAACCACGAAGTTGTGAAATACCTGATCGACAGGATTTGATCTACCGTGCAGACGGTATTTTTTTTATACCGGACTAATTGTGCAGCCTGTGTTTTAATGCAAACTTATATATGCCCAGCGAATTTCGGACCCCTATTTTCTTCATTAAATTTTTGCGGTGTGTTTCTACTGTTTTGGGGCTGATGTATAGTTTTTCGGCAATTTCCATATTCGAGTTCTCGAGGGCGACCATCTTCAAAATTTCAATTTCCCTATCTGTTAAGAGGTCCAGTTCATTTTCTTCCGGGGATGTCTTTTTCTTCAGCAGTAAACTTTGAGCCAGTTGGTTGCTTAACGATTGGCTTAAATAGATCTCTCCCTTCATTACCTGGAGAATCGCTATTTCCAGTTCTGCTTTCCCGGTGTTTTTGAGAATATACCCGGAAGCTCCTGCCTCCAGCATGTGCCGGATGGATTCTACCTCGTTATCCATGGTAAGACCAAGTACTTTTACCGCAGGATAATGTTTCCGGATCATTTTTGTGGTTTCCAGTCCATCCAGTACCGGCATATGAAGATCGACAATCACCAGATCTCCTTCTGTTGTTTTCATCGTTTCCAGCAATTGAGCTCCGTTGTTAACAGCAGCAACAATCTCGACAGAGTTTATCCGCGAAAGCAAAGCGCTTAACCCGTCCAGGAACATCTGGTGATCATCAGCCAGTAAGATTTTTATTTTATCCATCCGTTAAGGGTTTAAAGGGATTGTAATATTGTATATGGTTCCCCGGTTCAACGAGGAGTCGACATCAAAATAACCATTTAATAATTTCACTCTGGAGTGAATGTTTTTCAAACCCAGACCTGAATTGACCAGTCCGACATTGAATCCGATTCCATCATCTTCCACCATTAGGTTAATTCCGTCGTCGGTTTGGGTAATACTCATGGTAATTTGCCTGGCCGAAGCGTGTTTGATGATGTTGTGGGTGATTTCCTGAATAATCCGGTACAGCGTAAATTTAATTGCTTCCGACAAATTATCCGATACCCCGTAAGTATGAAACTGGTAGGTTAATCCGTTTCGGTTCAATACGTTTTCTGCAATTTCTGTCAGGCTTTTGCTTGTCAGATCAGGAGGCATCAGGTTGTGTGAAATTGTACGGACTTCATCAATACTTTCATCAAGCAATGCCGATGTTTGCTGTATCAGCTTATTTGTTCCGGAGTTCCGGAGTGTTTCTGACGCTTCAATTCCCGACAGATTTAATTTAACCAGCGAAAGCATTTGGCCCACACTGTCGTGCAATTCTTCTGCGATCCGTTTTCGCTCTTTCTCCTGCGATTCGATTACGGCTTCCATCTTTTTTTGCTCCTGCACCTTCAATTCCTGATTCAGCAAATACAAGTTTTCGTTGTACATGGC
>CAZHQP010000407.1:0-655 GCA_964534735.1 uncultured Roseivirgaceae bacterium | reverse complement strand
GATGGAAGCGTGTTCGGTCATTAATAAAAACAAATCATCTTTCTCCGGATTACCCGATGCCGTGTTTTCCAGGTAAATCAGGCCTTCAGTTCCCAGGCCGGATGAAATGGGATAGCAAAAAACACTCACCGGAACGGATTGGGCGAAATACGGATCGGTTGAGAAATGGGCTGCATTTTTTACATCCGGAAGAACTACTTTCTCGCCTTTGTTGATGGCATAATTAATCACCTTGCCAGGCAACCGGTTGCCAACCTTGCTTAAAGGTAAATTTTCCAGATCCGACAGTTCTGGTCTGGTGGTTAAAAGAACCTGCCATATATTGTTTTGCTGAATCAACAGTGCTCCAAGCTGTGCATTGCTTTGTTCAACCAGATTTGATAGCAGGAATCTGCCCAGATGGGAGAGTTTCATTTCCCGGCTTAAGGCTGTTCGGTTGATGACGTTTCTGATTCGTTGATAATCCGGATGTATTTCGGGGCTGACAGTTGCCTTATCTTTAGCCGCAAACGGATATTTTTTTTTCATCCATTCAACTTTAGCGTCAGCGCCCCATTTCGCATACAACTTCAAGGCATCTTCCAGATAAATACGGGCTAGTGTATGCCGGGCTTTTTCCTGATAATATGCTCCGGCCAACTCAGCGGCAATGGCT
>CAZHQP010000406.1:0-2468 GCA_964534735.1 uncultured Roseivirgaceae bacterium | reverse complement strand
AGCGGTGCAATGTTCCGATACCCTTCTTCACTTTCTACCCGGCCTGTATAAATTTCTTCTTCCAGCTTTCGTATCGCCCTCACCGTATTCCGGATCTTCGTCATGTTATTCTTTCCGTCTTTCAACAGCTTGCTTTCATACCGGTCCATATACAACGAGCTTCGCTCAGCATTGGAAAGAATTCTGCTCATGATCAGATACTGGTTGTTTACATGATATTGAAGTGTATCCACAAGCCTTGATTGCTGATAATTATCCTGAACAAGACTGTCCAGTTCACGCAACATACCAGGTAGCTCATGAATAGAAGAATAATACGGTTCGAGGTAAGTTGTATCGCGCGTAAGCTGATAGCCACGGTGACCGGTTTCAGCATCCTTCACAGTAGAAAGCACGTTCTCCGCAAGGCGAAATACAAGGTTGGAATGCCTCACCAGTTTAACCTCGTTAATATAGTTATCGAGGTTGCGATACGTCATTAAACTGACGGAAATAAGCACAACCAAAACAGCTAAAAATGTAAACCGAATGTAGATGTTCTTCATGTTGTAGACGCGTTTCTACATGGGGTGGACAAAAATCTTTCCAAAAACGACAACTTTTAAAATTTCACCCCTTAAAAACCCCAAATCCTGACTTTTGTTTTCTGGCTCAAGATTTACAGATAGCCAGGTGTACCAAAACAAACGGATATGTACTCAAAATCAAAATTTCTTATAGTGAGTTTTTTACTCATATTCATGCTGGGTCTTGTTGCTAATCTCGCTATGGCGCAGGATGCAACCACAACCTATTCAACTACAACTACAACCACTACAACTGAAAGCGAGACTACGTCAACAGCACGTGCCGGTATTAAAGGCGGTCTGAACGTTAGTAACCTGTACGTTGACGATGTTGACGATGAAAATGCACGTTTCGGATTTAATGTGGGACTTTATGCACAGTTATTCTCATCTGAAGTTTTTGCTATTCAGCCAGAGCTTTTGTACTCTACAAAAGGAACAAGAACTACCTACGATAATGGTGTTTTTGCAGGTGATGTAAAATTCAATTTAAACTACCTGGAAGTGCCTGTTTTGGCAGTAATCAAGCTTGGAACTGCTGCAGAGCTGCAATTTGGGCCATATTGGAGCTATCTATTGGCCGCAAATATTGACGTTGATGGCGATATCGACACATTTGACGAACTCGACCGCGACAATTTTCAATCATGGGATTTCGGTCTCGCTGGCGGTGTAGGACTTAATTTCGGATCTACTCAAATCGGGGTTAGGTACTCAAAAGGTTTAAGAAAATTAGCAGACTCAGACAATGCACGTGCATTGGTGGGTGATGCAAAGAATTCATGCGCCCAGCTATACATTGCTTTTAGCATGTAATAGTCCCGGGCGTATTGAAGTGGGGGGTTATGTTGTGAAGGTTGCTCATAGAGCAACCTTCTTTTTTTGTCACCCGCAAGCTTGCCTGAACGGCTTAATCAATTCAGGAACATCCTGGGATGGCTAAAGATGTTTAATTGTGCGACTCCGGTACAAGGCTTGACATTAGAAAGAACACCAGGTAAGACTGCGAATGGAGGCGTGGATAAGACTGAGATCAAGGTACAGGCCGTGCGGATAAGGTCAAAAAGAAAGCCGGATGCTACTCCGGCTTATTTAATTAAAGGTTTAAAATTGACCGTTAAGCCTTAATGTTATAAAGCTTCAGTTTGTTGTAAAGTGTCTTCCGATCAATGTTCATGAGCTCAGCAGCCCTGGATTTATTGTAATTCACTTTCTCAAGCACATCAATGATAGCTTGTCGTTCGGCTGAACCTGCTATATTCTTCAGTAAGCTTACTTCTTCATTATGGTGATGCGAAATATTTGACATTTCCATTGAGTGTACAATTTCTTGCGGAAGACTTTCTGCTTCAATCGCTTCACCTTGCGACAACAGAACAGCTCGTTTAACAACGTTGTTCAATTCACGCAGGTTACCATGCCAGTAATAATTTTTCAATTGCTCCGTAACTTCCGGTGAGAAAGATTTAACGGTTTTATTCAACGCTACATTAGATTTCTGCAGGAAGTAATCCGCAAACACTAGGATGTCCTCCTTCCGCTCACGCAAAGGCGACAGCGAAATTTTAAACTCATTCAGGCGGTGATAAAGATCTTCCCGGAATCTTCCCTCTTTGACGGCTTTGTTCAGATCTTCATTAGTTGCTGCAATGATGCGAACATCAATTGCAATGTCACGCGTAGCACCGATGCGTTTAATCCTGCGTTCCTGAAGTACCCGAAGAAGCTTAACCTGATTCTCGTATGACAAGTTTCCGATCTCATCCAAAAATATAGTTCCGTTGTTTGCCACCTCAAAGCTTCCCTGCTTATCATTCACAGCACCGGTAAAAGCGCCTTTTACATGTCCAAAAAGCTCACTGCCAGCAAGTTCCTTCGGCAATGCACCACAATCAATTGCAA
>CAZHQP010000405.1:0-2468 GCA_964534735.1 uncultured Roseivirgaceae bacterium | reverse complement strand
AGGAACTCCTGGTAACGGGTATGAAGCAGCTAAAAATGATAGCTTTGATCTCACAAAGCAATATGAGCTGGTCAAACCCTATTCGTTTACGTTTTTAGATTCGAAAGATCTCATCAAAAAATTAAGCAAAATAGCAGGTACGCCAAAGCATGCAGTTGGCAGCACAGGAAAAATGAAGCTTGAGGATAAAGACCGTATTATACTTGTTGTTAAAAATTTATAATTTATCGCATGAACTATTGGCTAGTAAAATCAGAACCCGGAACGTATTCGTGGGAGAATCTGGTCCGGGATAAAAAAACCACGTGGGATGGGGTAAGAAATTTTCAGGCCCGGAATAATTTAAAGGCTATGAAAAAGGGAGATTTAGCGCTTTTTTATCACAGCAATGAAGATAAGGCAGTCGTCGGGATCGCAAAGATTATAAAAGAAGCCTATCCCGATCCAAAAGATAAAGACTGGTTTGTAGTTGACTTGAGTGCTGATAAAAAGCTTAAAAATCCGGTTACGCTTGCCCAGGTAAAGGCCACTAAAAAGCTTTCGGATATGGTGCTCGTTCGTGTTTCGAGGTTATCCGTGCAGCCTGTTAAGCCTGAAGAGTTTGATTTGATACTTGCTTTAAGCGAGGAAAATAATGTTTTATAAGAATTTTTTGTCGTTCAATCCATGCCGGTCAGCACTGTTAGCACTTTGCAGCATAGCCTTCAGCCCGGTATTTTCACAAATCGAACAAGCTGAACGCTACGAAATAGCACAACGTTACAGCGATGAAGATTTTAATATTATTCCATTAAAGGAAGATGGCCTGGCGCTGTTTCGTAAAAAATTCAAGTTTAACGACCGCAATCGAATCTGGGAGCTTATCCATCTGGATTCACATCTGAACGCTCAAAGAACCCTTGAGCTTGAAGTTGATAATCAGGGTGAGCTTACCGGCTACGAACATTCGAATGGGTTTATTCATTTGTTGTTCATTAAAAATGAAATTCGCGGAGATATGGAAGTTATCTCTGTTAACCTGAATACTTACGAGCAACAACGCTTAAAAATAACAACCGAGCTGAAGATTACTCTTACTCATTTTAATAAGTGCGGAGATAATTATATCCTGGCCGGAGATGTAGGCGATGAGCCTGCTGTCTTTATCTATACTCCTGCAACTAACAATTTTAAAATTGTTCCGGGATTTTTTAAGAAGCGAACGGAAATTATAGATGTGCGCGTTAATGGCAATAAAACTTTTAACACAGTACTCATTAGTCGGGAAAATCGCGATAATCATAAAATTATTTTTAAAACGTTCGATTCGTCCGGTAAGCAATTAATTGAAGACATTATTTCGGTACAGAACAAGCGTGAGTTACAAACAGGCCTGAGCAGTAATTTAGAGCGCGAAGATTTAATGATTTTAGGAACCTGGGGACACACAGGCGCAAGACAATCTTCAGGCTTTTATGCTGTTCCCATCAATCCTTTTGCTGAGCAGCAGATCAAGTTTGTTTACCTCGGACAGCTTCAGCATTATCTTGATCATATCAAGCCTAAACGTGCAGAAAAAATAAAGCTCAAAACGGAGAAAGCGATCGGAAAAGGTGATGATCCAGACTTTGTTAATTACATCGTACCGCATAAAATACTGGAGCATGACAAGGGATTTGTACTGCTTGCAGAGACGTACATTCCTTCAAAAGATAATTCCACAAGCCGGTACAATCCTTATTCGTACTCCAATAATCCATACGGAAGCCGATATGGAAATTATTATCCGGGCTCAGGTATGTATAACAGTAATGACGCCCGGTACTATGGCGATAATGTGAATAACACTCAGGAGATCAGAACCATTCAGTCGCAGGTGCTTTTGTTTAATTCAGAGGGTGAGGCGTTAGCTGATTACAGTATAAAGATGGATGAGATCAAGATGCCCACCCTTAACCAGATTTCGGATTTCTATCTTGATCAGAAGAATATTTACTTCCTGTATAAGAAAGAATCAGAGCTTGT
This sequence comes from uncultured Roseivirgaceae bacterium, assembly GCA_964534735.1. Classification (GTDB taxonomy): domain Bacteria; phylum Bacteroidota; class Bacteroidia; order Cytophagales; family Cyclobacteriaceae; genus UBA2336. Next base: position 464 of record CAZHQP010000405.1, on the reverse strand, counting down.
AATTAAAACCATTGACCTGGAGGGAAAAGGAGTTGTTGAATCCACACAGAAAATTAAAATGAAAAGCACGATGGATGTAATCCGTTCGGAAAGCAAAGACGGCCGGATTCGTCACTGGTACGGAAGCAGCTTTTACATGTATGGATATCAAACTGTAAAGTATGGCGATGGAAAAGTGAAAGACATTTTTTACATCAACCGGGTTGCTATCAATAATTAATAGCCGGCTTTAATATTTTCTGTATATTTGCGTTCGGCTTATGCAGAAAAAATTAATTCTCGATTCCGACCTGCTCGATATCACCCTTAGCCGTCTTTGCCAGCAATTAATTGAAAATCACCGCGATTTCTCAGAAACCGTGATAATTGGCCTACAGCCACGAGGCGTATTGCTGGCCGAAATCATTCATCAGAAGTTAGAGAAGATTCTCAAAAAAAGCATCCCGCTGGGATTATTGGATGCC
>CAZHQP010000404.1:0-2485 GCA_964534735.1 uncultured Roseivirgaceae bacterium | reverse complement strand
TCCGGAAAAAGAAAATCACATCATCTATTTAAATAAAATTGAAGGCCGGATTAAAAAGCTGGATGAATTTATCCGCTCGATGCTTAATTATGGCCGTGTAAACCGTGGCGAAATCCAGTTTGAAGTGATTGATTTGAAAAATCTTGTTCATGAGTGCATTCGTGAGCTGGATCACCTGGAAAATTTTAATTCAGTTGTCACGCAGGTAACCGTAAATCACGGAAACATAATCTTTAAAAGCGATCCGCTCCGGATTCGCATTATTATCGGAAATATTATCTCCAACGCGTATAAATACTATAACGCCTCTGTTAAAAGCACATTAAAAATTGATGCGAACATTAACCCCATGTTTGCAGAAATTATAATTAGTGATAACGGGATAGGCATCAAGCGTGAGCATGTGAAAAAAGTATTTGATATGTTCTACCGGGCAACGGAGAAGTCGCAAGGTTCAGGATTGGGCATGTATATCGTAAAACAGGCAATTGACAAGCTGAAAGGAAATATTCGCGTGAAAAGCACATTCGGTAAAGGAACTGTTATAAAAATAGTTGTGCCCAATAATTAGTCATTTTATTCCCGCCATTTTCTCCCGTACTTTGGCATCATGAAAACAACACCTGATTTCAACACACTTCCAAAGTTCTATACGCACTATGTTAATCAGGTTAAGGACCTGGATATGCTGGAAGCCCTTGAGCAATCGGGCAAACAAATGATTTCCCTGATCAACAGCATTCCCGAGGATATGGGTGAGTACCGGTATGAAAAAGGGAAGTGGAGTATTAAAGAGCTTATCTGTCACATGATGGATGCAGAGCGGATCTTTGCTTACCGGGCATTGCGCTTCGCACGAAATGATTCAACTGACTTGCCCGGCTTTGAAGAAAATGACTATGCTCCGCAAGCGAATGCGCACGCAAGAACGCTGAAACAGCTTGTTGCAGAAGTTGAAAATCTCAGGAAATCAACGCTCGATTTGTTCACAAGCTTTACACCTGACATGCTTCAGCGCAAAGGCTCGGCCAATAAAAGTATAGTATCGGTTGTTAATATCGGTTACATCATCTCCGGTCATGAAACACACCATCGCAACGTTTTGAACGAACGCTATCTTAACGCATGAGAGCAGTAACAATTTTACTTTTTAGTCTGCTCGCCATTGCATGTTCACCGGTTTCGAAACGGGCGCTAACAAAAAAATTTACTGCAATAGAAAATAAGCTTCATGATCATACCGGGTTTATGCTGTACGATCCTGATCAAAAAAAGGAATTATTTTCTTTTCAGTCTGACCGGTACTTTACACCGGCTTCGAACACAAAGATCTTTACGTTCTATACTTCGCTTGTTGTATTGGGAGATTCCGTTCCGGGATTGCGCTATATCGAAAATGGAGATTCACTGATCTTTTCCGGCACAGGCGATCCGTCACTTTTGTATGAGAACATTTACGATCCTGGAAAAGTGTTTTCATTTCTTTCCAATACACCGAAAAAACTTTACCTGGCAGATGGTAATTTCTTTACGGATGCTATTGGGCCCGGTTGGTCGGTAGACGATCTTCCGTTTACCTATTCTTCCGAGCGATCATCATTTCCAATTTATGGAAATTATTTCACTCTCGATCAGACAAACAGGACGATCAAAACGATGCCACGATATTTTTCTTTCAACATTATAGTAAAAGATAGTGTTGAAAAAGCAAAAATGGATCGTGAGTTGGGTTCAAACAAGATCAGCTTGTATCCGGATCGGCAACTCAATCCAGAAAACCAATGGCAAACACCTTTTGTGACAAGTGCTGAGCTGACTGCAAGATTATTATCTGATACATTAAAGAAGGAAGTAGCGGTTATTCAAAAAAGACGCTTGACTTCTGCCAAAGTTCTTTACAGTATTCCGGTTGACAGCCTGTATAAAGAAATGATGCAGGAGAGCGACAATTTTATTGCTGAACAGCTTTTGCTTACCTGTGCAAATGTTTTAAGCGATTCGCTGAAGCCGGAGATTGCCATTAATTACATGAGGAAAAATTACCTGGCCGATTTACCCGATGCACCTGTTTGGGTAGATGGCTCAGGCTTGTCGCGCTACAATTTGTTTACACCCCGCAGCATTGTAAAGCTTTGGGAGAAAATTTATATACACGTTCCGCGCGAAAGGTTATTTCCGCTGTTAGCTATTGGCGGAAAGACCGGAACAATAAAGCGGTACTATAAGAATGAACCGCCAAACGTGTACGGAAAGACAGGGACGCTAAGCAACAACCATTCGCTGAGCGGATATTTGGTTACGAAGAAAGGCAGAACCCTTATCTTTAGTTTCATGAGCAATAACTATCCGGGATCTGTTAGCACCGTTCGGCCGGAGATGGAGAAGATTTTAAAAGAGCTATACCTTTATTATTAATGATCAATCGAAAAACAGTTACTGCGTTTATTTTCTTAATTCTTTTTTTAGGAGTTGCTAATTCGTACGC
>CAZHQP010000403.1:0-2487 GCA_964534735.1 uncultured Roseivirgaceae bacterium | reverse complement strand
GAGAAAGGTTACAAAAATAATCCAGGATCAAATATGGCTTTGAATGTGGTATTGTTACCGTTTAGTGCGGTATTTCAAAAGCATTACCCCCGTCTCATCATACACTTTGCTTCCGGTAAGCATGAGCTCCTGGGTTTGATTCTCTTTTGGAAACAATAATCGCCCCGCACCCAGGCGTACAGGGATAATCTGTAAATGATATTCATCAATCAGGTTGGCGCTCATAAGCGCCTGCGCAACCGAAATGCTTCCCCACACTACAATGTCTTTCCCCTTCAGTTGCTTCAGCTTGCGCACCACCTCCACCACATCGCCTGATACGATCCGTGCATCGGGTCCGCTTCCCCACGAAGCTTTCGTAAGCGTATTGGAAAGAACAACCTTCGGGATGCTGTTAAGTTTATCCGCAATAATCTCTTGCCTGCTTTTAGGCGTTGGCCAAAAGTCCACAAATAGTTCATAGGTTTTGCGGCCCAGTAATATCGTATCAATGCGTTCGAGAAATCTCAGCTGATCTTCATCAGAATATCGATTCTCTTTTGTTGAAGGGAAGAAGCTGGTTGTTCCGTTACGGTCTGCAGCATAGCCATCCAGCGAGATCCATTCTTCAAGAATTAAGTTACGCATACGTTATCATTTAGTATTGTTCGTACAATTTCCCGGCCAGACTAATCTATATTTTGTAGCTGAAAAGTATGCCTCCGCAGATGCATCTCGATAAACCAAAGCCACTCGTACCGGGTGAGATGGCCAATAGTTGGTAAGTCTGTGTCGAGACAAATCAGTGTCAGGTCCTGATTGTTTACAATCGCCAGGTCTTTTGCCTTTACACGCTGAAGCTCTTTTAATAATGCTGCTTTTACCTGCGGCTGATTATCGGGCTGCAGCGCTTCCGGTGAAGTGAACTTTTGATTGAGGTCTTCCCACCACGGCCGGATAGCCGGAAGTAATTGATCAGTGGCCCGGTCAGCAGCTTTTGTCTTTGAATCCGGCACCCCGTCAGTCGCTAAAATAATGTGCACAGCAACCTGGGCTGGTGTCCAGCCGGTTTTGTTGGGTCTAACATTAATCCGATCCGTATCAAACCTGTCAAACGCTGTAATAAAATTATCGAACGCTGCTTCAAGCGCCCGCGCAAGGTTATCTTTTTCAATTGCCATATCATTGTATTGTTCATACAAAGATTGCGTGGATGTGCGAGCCAACGCGGGTGCGATTGTGACAAATGCAGGGTGCTAATCCGTAAATCATGAGTACTCCTGAACGAAGTCAAGACTAACTTTTAAATTCCGGCCTCTATTTTACAACTTCAACCGGTTATCTTATTTTATACAGACTCGTGTCTGCAATCATGGAAAAGCATATTCTCTCCAAATCCACTTTCATGTATGGCTGCCAGTGCCCCAGGCGCCTGCACCTGCATAAGTATCGCCCGGAGCTGAAGAACCCGGTAGATGAGCGCGTGGAGTTTATTAAGGCAAGCGGAACTTCCATCGGCATATTAGCGCAGCAGCTCTTTCCGGGCGGAACGGACGCATCGCCAAAGGACACCTATTCCTACCAGGAATCGGTACTCAAAACGCGGGAGCTGATCGCAGCGGGTGAGACCATTATCTACGAAGCAGTATTTCAATATGAAGGTGTGCTGTGCGCACTCGACATGCTCGTAAAGGAAAATGACGCCTGGCATGCATACGAGGTGAAAGGTTCCTCCAGGGTTCATGCCCAATACATTCAGGACGCAGCGTTACAGTATTACGTGATTACCAACAGCGGCATACTGCTTGAGGATATCTCGATCGTTCATTTAAATATGCAGTACACCCGCACCAATGTGCTTGATGTAACCAGGCTGTTTAAGAGACACTCCATCCTGAAAGAGGCAATTGACTTACAAAGCTCTATCCAGCGGAAGATTGATCACCTGAAGCTTGTGCTCATGCAGCCTGAACCTGAAGTGGACATCGGCCCGCATTGCCTTGCGCCCTACGAATGCGACTTCACCAGGCATTGCTGGTCGCACATCCCGAAGACTGACTCTGTTTTTGATCTTGGCCCGCGTGCCGCATGGAAGCTCTATGCTGCCGGCTACCTTCACCTCGATCACATCCCGCACGACTATAAGCTAAGCACTGCCGTTGCACATCAGCTTGAACACTACCGCTCCGGTGAAGCTTCTATTAACAAAGAGGCCATACGAAATTTTCTGTCGGACATTCATTACCCGATCTGCTACCTCGACTTCGAAACCGTTTGGCCTGGCGTGCCCGAGTTTACAAATACAGCACCTTTTCAGCACCTTCCGTTCCAGTTTTCATTGCACATTCAAAACGCTGAAGGCCAGGAGCCCGAACACTATGAATTTTTAGGAGACGGGTATACCGATCCGCGTGAAATGTTTGTACATGAACTGACCAGCAAGCTCGGAACCGCAGGAACCATACTTTGCTATAACATAACCTTTGAAGGCAGCCGGATCAGGGAGCT
>CAZHQP010000402.1:0-2502 GCA_964534735.1 uncultured Roseivirgaceae bacterium | reverse complement strand
TTTAATGCGGCACAGTCAAAGTGCTGATAAACAACCCGGTCAGACAGATAAAGAGCGCGAGCTAACGGTACAAGGTATACGCGATTCCATCAAAATCGGGAGCTGGCTGCATACGCAAAAAATAAATCCTGATCTGATCGTTTCAAGCACGGCAACACGCGCAAAAGCAACTTCCGGGCTATTGTTGGACACACTGAAACTGATGCCTGAAAAAATTCAAGTGAATGACGAGCTTTATGATGCTTCTGTGAGAACTTTCTTACGGGAAATCACACAGCTTGAAGATACGTTGAACCATGTTTTATGCGTGGCACACAACCCTGCCATTTCTTACCTGGCTGAATACCTGACCAAAGCTGAAATTGGCGATCTTCCGCCCGGAGGATTAGTCATTATTCAATTTGAAATCTTACTGTGGCAAAAAATAGGAGAAGGCTCCGGAAAGTTTGTTAAGCTCATTACACCTGAAACACTTTAATCTTGAATAAAGAAGAACTCATTCATTCATTCGATCCGAACGGTGCGGGTATTGCCGGAAATTTATTCGGGCTGCCTTTTTCAATAGAAACGTCAGAATTTGTTATTGTGCCGGTACCATGGGAGGTTACGGTATCGTATCATTCGGGTACTGCACATGGGCCAACAGCAGTTCTGGAAGCATCTTCGCAAGTGGATTGTTTTGTAAAGAATATTCCCGATGCCTGGAAGCTGGGTGTTACCATGCTCTCAATCCCGGAAAACATCCTGGAAGAAAATAACAAGCTGCGCATGCTGTCAGAGCAACACATCCGTGCAGTCAAATCCGGAAAAGTAGCAGACAGTGGCGATCCGCTGCTTGCCAGCATTAACGAAGCGTGTGAGAATTTAAACATCTATGTAAAATCTGCAACGCAGCGATTACTGAAAGATGGAAAGCTTGTCGGTTTACTGGGCGGTGATCACAGCACACCTTTAGGGTTTCTCAGGGCGCTCAGCGAGCGTTATGATCGCTTTGGCGTCTTACAAATTGATGCACATGCCGATCTGCGCAAAGCATATGAAGGGTTTACCTATTCACATGCATCGATCATGTATAATGCATTGAAAATACCGGGTGTGAGCCGTTTGGTGCAGGTTGGCATTCGCGATTTTTGTGAAGAAGAAATGGATGTTATCAATCGATCAATGGGCCGCGTGGTAACTTTCTTTGATGAAGACATTAAATCATGGCAGTACGAAGGCAATACCTGGGACGAGATCTGTGAACAAATCATTAAGCCACTGCCCGATTTGGTTTACATCAGCTTTGATATTGACGGGCTTGATCCAAAGCTTGCGCCTTCAACCGGAACACCTGTGGCAGGCGGGTTCGAGTTTCCGCAGATCGCATATCTCATTAAAAAACTTGTTCAGGCTAACAAAAAAATTATCGGGTTTGATTTATGTGAAGTCGCTCCGGGTAAAACCGATTGGGATGCAAATGTCGGTGCACGTATTCTCTGGCATTTATGCAACTGGATGGCCGTATCGAATAAAAAACTATCTTACGTTCCTGAATAATCATTCGTGGAGTCATTCAATAAGTTTGTTGCAGATACGGCCGGATATGTCTGGTGGCCCATCTTATTTTTAATTATCGGAGGCGGAGTTTTCTTTCTCATTTACTCGCGGTTCATTCAGTATCGATACTTTCTTCACGCTATTAATGTTTTACGGGGAAAATATGATGACCCAAATGCTCCCGGACAAATCAGTTCTTATAAAGCACTTTCCACTGCGCTCGCATCCACTGTCGGGATGGGAAACCTTGCCGGAGTTGCGGCAGCCATTGCATTAGGCGGCCCTGGGGCACTCTTCTGGATGTGGGTGACCTCTTTCATCGGTATGTCGACAAATTTCTTCACCAGCACGCTGGCAAGCATGTATCGCGGAAAAGATTCAGAAGGCCAGTTACAGGGCGGTCCGATGTATGTGATCCGCGAAAGGTTAAGCAAAGGGTGGCAACCGCTTGCTGTTTTGTTTTGCATATGCTGCATGATTGGTGCTTTGCCAATCTTTCAGGCAAATCAATTGACTCAGGCGCTGGTTGATATTGGCTTAAAATCAAACGGTATCGAAGAAAACTTTATTCCGGTTTTCGGTATCGCTATCAGCATCCCCAAACTTATCATTGGCATTCTGATCTGTATTGTTTGTACTATCGTAATTGTTGGTGGGATAAAACGTATTGGTGCGTGGGCGGGTAGCCTGGTACCCTTAATGATCGTACTTCATTTTGTAACGGTAGTATATATTCTGATAGCTTACGCAGACCAGGTCCCGTATTACCTCGGTTTGATTTTTACCGATGCTTTTTCACCTGAGCATTTCAGAGGGAATCCATTTTTAGGCGGGATAACCGGAGGAATTATTATGCTCGGTGTGCGAAGGGCAACGTTCTCAAACGAAGCCGGTATCGGAACAGCACCCATGGCGATGAGTGCAGCAAAAAGCAATGAGCCGGTGCGGGAAGGATTGATCTCC
>CAZHQP010000401.1:0-2520 GCA_964534735.1 uncultured Roseivirgaceae bacterium | reverse complement strand
TCGAGTGTGTTAACCAGCTCGGGAGATGCCGAAAACTCAATCAGGTTGTAGATACCGGTTGACTTGTGCTGAACCGGGTTGGCCATCTTGGGAAGTCCCCACTGCTCAACATTGATCACGTCAGCCTTTCCTTTCTTTAAAACCTTCACGAATTTCTCGACAGTATCCTTCATCTGATCATCAGACAAAACGGGATTCAAAATGAATACTGTCTCGTAGTTTTTCATGGTTTAACAATTGTTTTTAAAATGAGGTGCAAAAATACTGAAAATGGCATAAACTGCCAACATTTCCTGAAATATTGGTTTGTTATCAATCCATTGATTAACAGTCGTTTATAGTAAAAAATCACCCAAATAGGTATGCAATCACTAAATCCCGTTAACATAATCCTAACACATCGAACCGCGAAAATTGCGTAATATTGAGGGTTAAAAGCCTTAAACGCATATCTAAAACGCTCTAAACCACTACAATGACCTACATCATCAGCGGAATCCAGCAGGTGGGGATCGGGGTAACCGATGCCGAAAATTCCTGGGCCTGGTACCGGAAGCATTTCGATATGGATGTGCCCGTGTTTAAGGACGCAGCTGAAGCCAAGCTGATGACCCGGTATACTTCCGGTAAGGTTGAAGCGCGCTACGCGATCCTCGCCATCAATATGAGCGGAGGCGGTGGGTTTGAGATCTGGCAATACACCAGCAAAACTCCGTTGAAGGTTGAGTTTGATGTATTACTTGGTGATACAGGTATCTATGCCACCAAGATCAAATCACGAGCAGTTGAAGAAAAGTATAACGAGCTCAAGGCTAAAGGAGCAAACATCATCAGTCCGTTAGCACAGGCTCCGGATGGCCGCAAGCATTTCTTTTTAACTGATCCTTACGGAAATCTTTTCGAGATTGTGGAAAGTACGAGCTGGTTTAAGCTTGGCAAAAGCAAAAATGGAGGTGTAGCCGGAACGGTTATGGGTGTTTCGGATATTGATAAAGCAATTCCATTATATCGTGATATTTTAGGGTACACGGTTGTATACGATACAACAGATACATTCGGAGACTTCAAAGGCTTACCGGGATCAGAAGATAAATTCAGGAGAGTTTTGCTTCGCGGAACAAAATCAGGGAAAGGAAACTTCGGAAGATTATTGGGAGCAACTGAGATTGAGCTTGTTCAGGTTTTGGGCGGTCGCCAACCCCGTAAGATTTTCGGACAACGAAACTGGGGGGACCTGGGATTCATTCACGTTTGCTTTGATGTGAACGGTATGAAAGAGCTCAAAAAGAAAGCAGAAGCAGTTGGATTTCCATTCACCGTTGATAGCAGTACTTCATTTGATATGGGGAAAGCTGCAGGTCAGTTTACCTACATTGAAGATCCGGACGGAACGTTGATTGAATTTGTAGAGACACACAAGATTCCAATCTTCGAAAAGCTTGGCTGGTATTTAAGCCTCAAGAAACGTAATCCCGAAAAGCCGCTGCCAAACTGGATGGTCGGAATGCTGTCGCTGAACCGGGTGAAGGACTAATGTCATTCTGAGCGTCAGCGAAGAATCCCCAAAGGGTTACTGTGTACTTTAGGATGCTTCGGCAAAGCCTCAGCATGACGGGATCGCTAACTATTTCACTTCAAACTTTCCTGAGCCGATCTTATAATCTTCGCAGTAGATTTCAAGGGTGTACGATCCTGAAGCGTATTCAGATCCTTTTTCGTACAGATAAGTAAGCTGTTGCTTCGTGTTGTCAAACAGGATTTCCTGTGATGCTGTATAGAATTCTTCTTTGCCGTTATAAATAAACGTTCCGGATCCGCGCGACACGTCAAACAATACCTGGTTATTCTGATCAATAATCCGGACCATGATTTTTTTGCCCTCAATCGGGGCCACGTTATTTTCTGCGAGATTAAATTCAATCTTCAACTTTTCAAGCTGGCGGTTTTTAAAAGGTGATTCACGCTCTTTCCCTTTATCGTTCAGCGCTTTAATAGAAATATTCTCTGCTTTAAGCTGGGAAGCAATCGTAACTTTTGTAGCGAGTTCATCCTTCTTTTGGGCAAGACGGGAGATAGAGTCTCCCAATTGATTCTTTTCTGTTTTCAGGTTTGTGTTCTCCGACATCAGCTCTTTGTTAACTGATTTCAGCTTATCAAGCTCCTCGTCTTTCAACTTCAGTAATTCTTCATACCCTTCAACGCGGTCTTTCAATTCTTTTACCACTTTACCGGTTGCGCGATTGGTTCTTTTCAGCTCCTGCTCAATTTCAGCTTTCGCTTTTTTCAGGTCGCTTACATCACCGCCCAGCTTACCAACTTCGATAATCTTCTGATCGAGTTCGACTTTTATTTCTTCCAGACGCTGGCGCGTTGTAGCCAACTCAGTTTCGGTGGAGGTCAGCTCATCCTGTACCTTGGCTTTGCTGTCGAGCGTGAAAAATGTACTGATCCCCTGGATAATGATGATCACACAGAGTCCTGCTATGATGTATGCATTTCGATTGGATTTCTTAGGAGCCG
>CAZHQP010000400.1:0-2533 GCA_964534735.1 uncultured Roseivirgaceae bacterium | reverse complement strand
TTTGCTGGCAAAAACCGACAAAGAAGCGAAAGAATGGGTTGAGCATTTACGTTTACAAAATACAGAACGAAAAAGTATCCAAGATGCGATTACACAAAAAGCGATAGAGGAAGCTTTGCAGCAATATGCACAACAAAAAAGCAGTCTTTGTATCTTTTTAGAAGAAGGACATGCCGGCGTGCATGGTATCAGTGCCAGTCGCGTAAAAGATGCTTTTGGGCGACCTGTCATTATTTTGTGCCCTAAACAAGATGATCCGACGGTATTAACCGGATCAGCTCGTGCTGTGGAAGGGGTGCATTTGCGCGAAGCATTACAAGCGATCCACGATCGTCATTCTGGCATTCTGATTAAGTTTGGTGGGCACCAAGCTGCAGCAGGGTTAACTATTCATCGAGATACCTTTAAAGCCTTTGCAGCCGCATTTGAAACAGTCATTCAAGAGCAAATTGACGCCAGTGCCTTAGGTCCTGTTGTATGGTCAGATGGCGAACTTCCAATTGAGTCTATAACGGTGCCATTTGTGAAGCAGATGCTGGAGTGTTTGGAGCCGTTTGGCCGCGAATTTGAACCGCCTTCCTTTGAGCTGGAGGGGCAAATTGTGAATGTAACTGTCATTGGGCAGACAAAAACCCATTTAAAGCTCGGGTTATCGGTAGAGGGGCTGTGGTTTGAGGCTGTCTGGTTTAATAGTTGTGATCCCCATCAGCCTTTGCCCGTAAAAACGGGGGATACTGTTAAGGTGGTTTATGTACCTAAAGTGCAAACATTTAGGGGACAAATGAAACTTTCCTGCCAGATTGTGCATTTGGAAGTATGTTGAATAAATACTGACCTCTACACTGTTTAGCTAGGTTTTTGTATAATCTAATGATTTTTGTTATCTGAAATGAGATCCATCGTGGAAATTGCACCGTTACAAACGCTATTAAAAGACTTAAGCAAACGACTCGAAGACCTTCGGGGGTATCTTTGACTTTGACGAAAAGCGTGAGCGTTTAGAAGAAGTAATGGGGTTACTTGAAGAGCCTGAAGTGTGGCAAGACCCTGAACAAGCACAAGCGTTAGGTAAAGAACGCGTCCAACTTGAAAAACTGGTCAATACCTTAATCCAGGCACAATCTGGCGTCGACGACGCACATGATTTACTCCTGTTCGCTAAAGATGAAGATGACGAGGCGACTTTTAACGAATTGATTGTTGAAGGGGAACGGCTGCAAACGGTTGTTGAAGCATTAGAATTTCAACGGATGTTTTCAGGTGAGCTTGATGCTAACGAGGCTTATGTTGATATTCAATCAGGTTCTGGCGGTACAGAAGCACAAGATTGGGCTGAAATGTTGCTTCGTATGTATTTGCGCTTTGGTGAGCGTAAAGGGTTTACACTCACATTACTTGAAGCGTCTGCCGGCGAAGTTGCAGGCATTAAAAGCGCTACCATTAAGGTAGAAGGTGAATATGCCTATGGTTGGTTACGCACCGAGACAGGCGTTCATCGTTTGGTACGTAAATCTCCTTTCGATTCCGGTAATCGTCGTCATACATCATTTGCTGCAGTTTTTGTGTCGCCGGTGATTGACGATAAAATTGATATTGTTGTTAATCCTGCTGATTTGCGTGTTGACACTTATCGTGCAAGTGGTGCTGGTGGTCAGCACGTCAATCGTACCGATTCTGCTATCAGAATTACACACGTACCAACGGGCATTGTCGTGCAATGTCAAAGTGATCGTTCACAACACAAAAATCGTTCACAAGCCATGCAGCAGCTTCGTGGTAAGCTCTATGAACTTGAGATGCGAAAAAGACAAGCCGAACAAAATGCTATGGAAGAAACCAAATCGGATATTGGATGGGGCAATCAGATCCGTTCATATGTTCTTGATGATTCCAGGGTAAAAGACTTGCGTACCGGCGTTGAAACCTCTAATACGCAGGGCGTATTAGATGGCAACTTATTAGAACAATTTATTACAGCCAGTTTAAAAAGTGGGTTATAACATGACAGAAGAAGCGGTAAAAACAGAAGATCTTAACGAACAACTCCTTAATCGTCGCGAAAAATTAAAGCAACTTCGTGAGCAGGGTAATCCTTTTCCTAATGATTTCAGACGTGATGCATTTGCAGGACAGCTGCATGAACAATATGATGCATTAGAAACAGCAGATATAGAAGCAAAGGCAATCCACGTGAAAATGGCGGGTCGTATCATGACGCGTCGTCATATGGGTAAAGCGAGCTTTTTTAATTTGCAAGAAATGACAGGCCTCATGCAAGTTTATGCCAAAATGGAAGAACTCCCAGAAGGCGTTTATGAGCAATTCAAACATTGGGATCTGGGTGATATCGTTGCTGTAGAAGGCGTATTATTTAAAACGAAAACTGGTGAATTGTCGGTTAAAGCAAAAAATGTAAAATTGCTTACCAAAGCACTACGTCCATTGCCTGAAAAGTATCACGGTTTAACTGATCAAGAAACACGTTACCGTCAACGTTACTTGGATTTACTTTCGAACGATGCAACACGCGATG
>CAZHQP010000399.1:0-2535 GCA_964534735.1 uncultured Roseivirgaceae bacterium | reverse complement strand
ACAAAGAGTTTACCAATTTTGTCTTCATACCTTACCCAGAAGACTAACCTGTGAGACCGCTGTTCGTATGCCTGCTGTGCTGTACTGTCACTGCCGCATGGGCACAGGCACAGCATCCTGAACTTCCGTTCGATCACCTTAACATTCCCGGAACAATAAACTCCTCACAGGTTAACGACCTGATCCAGGATCATCACGGTCTGATTTGGGTGGCAGGCAATGGCTTGTACCGTTATGATGGTTATCGCTTCACACATTATCAGAATATCAATGACAGTTTATTAATTAACGGGGGTGAGATTCATTGCTTATTGAGCGACTCGATCAACAATGAATTGCTGATCGGAACGCACTCTCATGGTATTGTAAAGCGCGATTATCCGTCAGGAATCTTTAGTGTTATCCCTTCACCGGACGGTATACCCATTATCACACACATTGCGCAAACGTCAGACGGAGTCGTTTGGGGGAGTTCGTTTACTAACGGAGTATATTTCATTCAAGATGATACACTGCGGAAATTCAGTTCACCGAACAATAAATTCATCAGTAACTCAACCATTGCAGCACAGGGCGATAGGCTGCTGATTGGCGGAAACCGTACTGTTTATGTCGTTAAAGATTTCAGGTTAATAGATTCGATCTACATCAATTTCCCGAATCTAAACCCCTCAGCCGTGGTACGCGTAACTGCACTTACAACTGACACGAGCGGAAAGCTCTGGATTGGAAGTGAGCAGTACGGTGTGTTCGTATACGATACGGCTACCCGGGTTTTTATAAAACATTTTTCACCCGACACACCTCCTTTTCATAACCGCATCAACCGGATTTTTGAAGATATAAACGGACGTATCTGGATCCTGACAAAAGGTGATGGACTGATCATTCATAGTCCATCCACCGGGAATCACATTCACATTGTCAGAAATCCGTTAAGCGAGCGTTCGCTGAGCGGAAATAATTGCACATCTGTACTACAGGATCGCACAGGCATTATCTGGGTAGGATCTACCGGTGATCTGAATAAGTATGATCCTGCCAAAATAAAATTCAGACACATTTTCAAAAATCCTTTCGCCATGGTCTCGCTTCAGGACAACATGGTTCGCGGTGTTTATGAAGACATGAACGGCAAACTTTGGGTTGGAACCGATGGCGGAGTAGTTCATATATTTGATCAGAAACGATTGTCGGTAGAAAAAATAGAACTGCATGTAAGCAACAAGAAGAGAATTGCACCCTACTATTTCATGGATTTCGACAAGAACATTCTTCTGCTCGGAACAAGCGAAGGCATGCTTCAATATGATCGCAGGTCGAAACACATCAGTTATTTTCCCCCGCTCGAAAAGTATACAAAGGGTTTGCAGGTACGGCAAATGGTATTGCATAACGGAGTTTTGTTCTACACCACCTTTGGCGCCCTTAAGTCATACAACCTCACTACCGGGGAATTTCGGTCGTATAATGATCGTAAACCCGGGGAAAAAGTTATCAATGCAACAACATTGTATGTCGATACGGCAGGACGCCTTTGGGCAGGTGTGAGCAACGGGATTTCCCTGTATGATCCTGTCACCGATCGGTTCAGGCGATTTGAATTTCAAAAAACTGCTTCCCGGCCATTGGGCAGCTATTTTATGATTCTTTCTATTCAGGAATATGATAACAAGCTTTGGATCGGATCTTTCAATGAAGGTTTATGGACACTGGATCTCGCCAATGCTGATAACCCGTTGATCACAAACATTTCGGGAAGGCAGGATGTTCAGAATATGACGGTCTATGCAACTATTCCCGATGATGATGGAAATCTTTGGATGAGTACCAATGCGGGTATAACCAAATATAATCCTGAAACGGATCAATACCTGGACTTCACCGTAACGGAGGGTTTGCAACAGGATGAATTTAACCGGCTCGCGTACACCCGGTGTGCCAATGGCGAGATTGTATTTGGAGGTATAAACGGGTTAAATATTTTCGATCCTGAAAAAATTACCATCACAGAAGAAGACTATACACCACAATTTCTAACTGTAATGGTGTTTGATGAGATGCTTAATGCCGAGTTACCCGTTCGCTTTGATACAACGTCATCATTTTCACTCGAGCACGATCAAAACGATATTGATATAAGTTTCTTCGTACCCAATTTTCGAAATCCAAAACGTTATGAAGCTTACTACAGGCTGGAGGGTTATAATCAGAACTGGATTAAAGCAGAATCCAACAATTTACACTATTCTAACCTTAAGCCGGGAGTGTATAATTTTCAATTAAAGACAATTTCTATTTCTGGTAAAGAAAAAGTTGCCTCACTGAAGTTCACAATCCTTTCCCCATTCTGGCAAACATGGTGGTTCATTACTTTATCAACTGTTTTTACCTGTGTCATTGTTGCCACGATTATCCAGGGAAGCTTATATAAATCACGAAGAGACAAGGAACGATTAGAACACCTGCTAACCATCCGTACCCAGGAAATCGAAAAATCGCGCGAAGAGCTTGCCAACCTCAATCAAAAGAAAG
>CAZHQP010000398.1:0-2542 GCA_964534735.1 uncultured Roseivirgaceae bacterium | reverse complement strand
AGTCATCAGCCATTACGGTGTAGTCTATCGTGCTGCAACCTGTTGCGCCACAGCAGCTCGATGCATTATCATCCTTGCTTTGCAAAGCAATCTGACCGTACTTCTCCTTTACGAGTTGTTTAAGTTGTTCTGCGTTTTGAGTTTCCATCTTATTTTTTGTTATCGTAATATTGCGATCAATTAAGCCAAAAAAATACCGTTAGCAGCACTCTCCTCCCTTGTAGGTTTCAAACAAGTCACCGATCATTTTCTTTGCCCGATTCCAGGCCTTCTCATCAATGCAGTAACATACACTTGGACCATCAATATCTCCTTTGATAAGTCCGACATTCTTTAACTCCTTTAAATGTTGTGAAACGGTTGATTGAGATAACGGCAATTCGTCAACAATGTCACCGCACACGCATGACTTCGTCTTGATCAAAAACTGAAGAATAGCAATGCGGGCCGGATGACCTAATGCTTTGGTCAATACAGCCAGTTCGTTTTGTGTTTTAGTAAACTCTTCTGTCTTCGTTAACCCCATATTTTCTGTAATCGTAAAATTACGATAAAGGTTTCAGGATATCAAAAAGAATTTTATTACGCTTCGTTAACACTAAAAATCAGGAACTTTTCAACCCGTTGACGAACGCAAAAGATGCTGATTTTGAAGATTTTTGATCTTCTGCTATGGTTATGCAATCATTTTACCCGAATCTCCAGGCAACAAGAAAAACAGGTTGCATCCGGGAACAATCACGCTGATGGGTTTGAGGATAATCGTCAACACCTTCTATACACTTTCGGGATTATTCGGGTATTCTCTGAATATGACGTGCCGTCACGCTTCTTAAAACTCCTTTTTTGCCACGGCACGTTTTTATCCCGATAATCTTAAAATCAATGTGGATATGATGAAGGATAAGAATTATGCTGTAGTAACCGGGGGCACAAGTGGCATTGGATATGAGCTTGCAAAATTACTGGCAGCCGATGGATATAATTTAATACTGGTAGCGCGAACGGAGGATGATCTGGCTGAGGTTGCTAATGAAATCCGGCAACGGTTTGTCGTTGAAGTTGTAACAATTGCGTGTGATCTGTTCAATATTAAAAACGCATTTAGACTCTATGAGGATATTCGCTCCAGAAATCTGCCAATCAACATTCTGATCAATGATGCCGGTCAGGGACAATACGGAGAATTTATTGAGACCGATATCCTGCGCGAACTGGACATCATTAACCTCAATATTTCCAGCCTGGTTGTACTTACCAAGCTTTTCCTGCAGGACATGGTCCAGCGCGGAAATGGTAAAATCATGAACGTGTCTTCGATCGCCAGTAAAGTACCTGGTCCTTGGCAGTCTGTATATCATGGCACAAAGGCATTTGTGCAGTCCTTTACTGAGGCGATCAACAGTGAAGTAAAAGAAAAGGGTATTGTTGTTACCGCACTGCTTCCGGGCGCAACCGACACAGATTTTTTTAACAAAGCTGAAATGAATGCTTCCAAAGTAGTTCAGGATGGAAAACTCGCGCCAGCGGAACAGGTTGCCAAAGACGGCTATGAAGCCCTGAAGCGTGGAGACGACATGGTAATCTCCGGGATGATGAACAAAATTCAGGTAGCGATGAGTAACCTTACACCTGACGCGAAAGCAGCGGACAAAATGAAAAAGCAGCAAGAGCCTGCAACAGAAACTAAATAATAAAATTTATGAAAGCAGCCGTATTCCACAAGCCTGGTGATATTCAACAAGAAACTGTTCCGGATCCCATCCTGGAACAACCGGATGACCTGATTATTAAAGTAACCTCAACTGCTATCTGCGGATCCGACCTCCACATCCTGAATGGTTTCATACCGCAAGTTAAGGATATGGTGATGGGTCATGAGTTTATGGGAATTGTGGAAGAAGCCGGAAAAGGCATTACCAAATTTAAGAGGGGCGATCGCGTTGTAGTTCCGTTTCCGATTGCGTGCGGCCAGTGTTTCTTTTGCGCAAACGGGCTATCCCCTGCGTGTGAGCACTCCAATCCTGAAAAGTATGGCCCGGAAGGCAACATGCTCGATGGCAAAGGCGGAGCATTGTTCGGTTATACCGATCTGTATGGCGGGTATAGTGGAGGGCAGGCTGAGTACGTAAGAGTGCCCTACGCCAACTTTGGTCCGCGAAAAATTTCAGATTCTCTCTCCGATGAAGAAAGCCTGTTTCTGACCGACATTTTTCCCACCGGCTGGTCAGCTGTAGACTGGGCAAAGCTTAAAGGTGGGGAAACAGTAGCAATCTTCGGTTGCGGACCGGTAGGGCTTATGGCGCAAAAAGCTGCATGGCTGAAAGGTGCGGGCAGGGTGATTGCGGTCGATATTCTTAACTACCGGCTGGCCAGGGCCAACGCTGTTAATAATGTTGAAACAATCAATGCACACGAAGCGGATGCGATCGAAGTGATCCGTTCTATGACAAATGGTCGCGGTGCAGACGTATGTATTGACGCTGTGGGTATGGAAGCTGACCGGTCATTCTTTGATAAAGTCAGGGCGATGGTGAACTTT
>CAZHQP010000397.1:0-2546 GCA_964534735.1 uncultured Roseivirgaceae bacterium | reverse complement strand
ATCCATGGAGAAAGTAACATCGAGCATGGAATGGATGTCCAGGGGCTTCAGGTATGTTTCCGTGAATTCTTTTGTGTACACGTGATTTCTCGCGTCTGGTGCATCGATAACGCGGGTTATTTTGAGCGCGGCTTCATACCTGGGGAATTGCAGTAAATCCAGTTTTAGATTAGCCTGGAAAGTTTCTGATATCAGGTCGTAGCATACAACCGATTCCAATGAGTGTGCATCTTCATCGTATAGCCAAACACTGACCCGGCTGACTTTTAAGGTATGTGCCGTTAGCCGGGCAATGTCCTTGACGGCTTCCAGTGTAGTACCGAAGTTGACGACTTTACTTTTGGAAAACTCCAGCAACGTAGTTACGTGGTGCTGCAGGGTAACATTCCGCTCGGTGGTTTCCTGCACCAGCGCCTCAAGCTTCGAATTGATTTCTTCGATCTGCATCTTTTGATTCGCCAGCTTGCGATGCGCGGCCTTCCGTCTGCGGGTATTGCGCCAAAGGAAAATGCACATCGTACTGGCCAGCAAACCAAACACGATCAATCCGACTGCCTGTTCGTACTGATGCGCAATAATCGATTCGATTTTTGCCTGATTTGCTTTTAACAACTCATTTTCCTGCTGCTTTCGCCCGATCTCGAGCTGGAACTGGAATTTTGCGATGCGTTCATTCAGGCTGATGTCGTTGACGGAGTCTTTCAGTGCCAGGTATTCGTTAGAATGAATAAGCTCTTCTTCCCGGCTACCGGTCCGTTCGGCTGTTTTCCATAAATGATAGTGTGCGCGCATACTGAAATCCAAATACTTCATCTGCTTTGACAGGTTCAGTGCTATTGTAAAGAATTTCTTTGCAGCCTGGTAATTCTTTTCGTTGAAGCTGACCTCACCCAGTACCAGATAGGCCCGTGGCAACAGTTTAACATTTTTAAAGTTGAGTATGTAGCTCAAACCTTCCTGACACAATGCCCTGGCCACCACATTGTCACCTTTTCCCAGGTGATATTCGGCAATCAGTATTTTAATCTCTGCATGCGCTAATGCATCATTGATCTTACGGCTAACCGAATCCGCTCGCTGAAAATACCGAAGCGCATCATCAATTTGTTTAATATCCATATACAGTTTTCCGAGGAGTACATAAGCCGAAGCCACATCCCTTGCATCTCCGAGTTTTTTCCGGATCTCGAGTGCCTGCCGATACCGCTGTTCAGATTTTACAAAGTCATTCTCAGATTTATACAGGCTTGCAAAACTCTGGTATACATATGCAAGCCCGGATGAATCCCCTGTAAACCTGAATAGTGATTCCGCGCGAACGAAGTATGGGTACGATTGTGTGAGCATTCCCTGCTCGGAAAATAATCGGCCGATATTATTCTGTGCGTAAGCAAGCTCGGTGGAATCACCGGCTATTTTTGCCTCTGTTCCGGCCTGTTCATAATAGTCATAGGCCCGAACGAGATTACCTTGATAAGAGTGCGCGAGCCCAAGGTAGTTGAAGGTTCTGGCTGTTCCGGTATTTATATTGCCCGACATAGCAAGTACTTGTTGTCCATACTTAATGGTAGAATCCGGGAATGCAGACCGGCATTCCCAGGCAAGCATATTGAGTACGTCCAGTTTTTTCGGTCCGTTAACAACGCGAAGCATGGAACGGAGGGAATCGATCTTGCGAACATTCTGTCCATGAACTCCCTGCATAGCCATTGTTGCAAAGATCAGCGAAACCAATACCCATCGCATTCGGGTCATTGTGTTTCGCCCGGAAGCCTGGGCTGTTATCATACTAATTGAGGGTATTATCAAAGATAATGAACTGCGCGGTTAATTTCGTAACGTACTATAATCTGCTAATCAGTTAAATATTAACTCAACGATAGGAGTAACTCCTATTGCTTTCGCTGTACTGTAGCCAATTTGCATAAATTCTGCTTTTTAAACGGACTTTTAATCCTGGCAACGTAACTTTCATTTAAATTTAACCTTAGTTAAGTTTTCAATTTCCCCGGATGAAAGTATTGCTGGTTGACGATGATCCGATTTTTAACTTTTTGCATCGCAAGCTGCTGCAGTATGGACGTTTGTCACAGGAAGTTCATGTAACACTCAATGGCAGACAAGCACTCGAATTCCTGAACAAAACAGGTGATAATTCATTCCGGATATTATTCTGCTCGATCTTGCTATGCCTGTCATGAATGGCTTCGATTTTCTCTATGCATTTCGTGAGATTGAAGACTGGCAGCATATCCGGATCGTAGTGATAACTTCATCGGATAATCCGGATGATTTGAGCAGGATCAGTAAAATTGGAATTGATACGGTTTTGAATAAACCAGTTACACTTGAGAAACTTCAAACCGTATTGAATCTCGAAAAGAATTGCTGATTGTATAGTTCCGGGTAATATTTCCAATCTCAACACTGCGCTTTATCTAATAATAGAAGTTCCGAATAGGAGTAACTCCTATTGAATTTAGCCTCCGTTGCGGTAATAATGATAAAATTATATTTTGTAAAAGTTTGCACAACTTTGTGCTTCC
>CAZHQP010000396.1:723-2547 GCA_964534735.1 uncultured Roseivirgaceae bacterium | reverse complement strand
AATCAGAACAATGCCATTGATTTCCGCGACCGTTGCCAGGCCATAAAGGATGCCGGGGCAACTTCTTGTCATTTGTACCTGATGACTAATGGTGGTGATTGCTTTCAGGCCAATGAGATATTCAACATTCTTACTGAAATGTTTGGTGAATATAGCGGTGAAGGTGGTGCAATAGTTGCCAGTGCCGGAACTTACCTGGCTGTAAAGGCAAAAACATTTATCATGGCAAAAAATGGTCAGTTTATGATTCATAAACCAAGCGGTTATGTTGGCGGTAATGAAATGGCGAACTATCTGAAGTTGTTGCAAAGCATGACTACAACGTATTACGATACCTATAAAGTGAAACTTAAGAAGCCGGAATCTGAATTTAAAACCAAATGGGATGGTGGTGATTTTTGGATGACAGCCCAGGAAGCTAAAGAATGGGGTTTTGTAACATCAATTAAAGAAGAACCGGCAAAGGTTACCAAAGCACTTGCTGCTGAAATTAAAGCAATTGGTTCGCCTATTGATTTCTCACCTGAGGATATTATTTCAAACCAAAATAACGAAAACAAAATGAATTTACAAGCCATTGCTCTCACGCTCGGTTTGGCTGCTAATGCAACCGAAGCCGACATTACGGCCAAAATTGCGGAAAATGCGCAAAAGGCTGCTGATTATGATGCCTTAGTAGCTGCTACAGCTCAAAAGGAAAAAACTGAAAAGGCGGCTAACATCAAGGCAGCTCTTGATAAAGCCGAAAAGGAACACCGCATCACTGCGGACACTCGCGCCAACTGGCAGACTATGCTTGAGGCTAACTACGAAACTACTATTAAGGTTCTTGAAGCTGTACAGGTAGTGAGTGCTTTGTCGAGTGAAATTGTACCATCGCAGGATGGTAAAGGTGCAACTTACAACGGTAAGACTTTTGAGCAACTACAGGATGAAAACCCTGCTGCTTTGGATGCATTGATGACTGAAAATCCAACGGCATACGATGCCTTGTTTGCTGATTACAAAATACGTAACGGATTAAAATAATAAACCAACCAATAAGAGTCGGATGTGTAACACCGTGCATGTGAAAATGTGCACGGTGTCGCAAATGGTTTTTTAAGGTATAAAAAAAGATTTAAATTTATGGCTACTAACGAAACCGGCAACTGGTTGAATCAATACGTTGCACCTCAACTCCTGTTGGAGTTCAAAAATTATAAGGATGACTTTATTGGTGTGTTGCCAGGTGCTAATCCTGCAGCTATCACTGCCGATGGTATCCGTTTTAATAAACTCATCAACAACGTAGGGTTCTACGTAAATAACACCGCTGAGTTTACTGCAAAGAAAATGTCGGGACAAAAGGTTTTTGTTCCTTGGGAGAAGTACGATACCGACCCTACCGAAGTGGACGATGCCGAAATACGGAGCTTGAACTATGACAAACGTTCGATGGTTCGCGTGAAGCATACCGAAGCCTTTAAAATGGGTATTCGCGACCACGTAATGTGGAAACTTGCACCTGCAGTTTCGAATAACGCTG
The DNA here is from genome assembly GCA_964534735.1 of uncultured Roseivirgaceae bacterium. Classification (GTDB taxonomy): domain Bacteria; phylum Bacteroidota; class Bacteroidia; order Cytophagales; family Cyclobacteriaceae; genus UBA2336. Next base: position 1,019 of record CAZHQP010000396.1, on the reverse strand, counting down.
ATATGCCTGTGATGCGCACAACCGGTGCAAATGATGGTACCGGCAGACTCCGTTTGGTGTTTGGTGACCTGGTGAAGTATCTTGAAAAGGTAAAAAACCTGAATTTACCAAACGAACAGGAATTTTATATGATTCTTTGTCCGGAGCATGAAACCGACTTGATGCTCGACCGCGATTCTGCCAATTATTTTACAGACAAAAACATCTTCTTTGATGTGACTACAGGTAAAGTGAAGTCGGTAATGGGCTTCAAATTCTTTAGCAACAATGCTGTGTTGGCATACGACAATACAGGT
>CAZHQP010000396.1:0-713 GCA_964534735.1 uncultured Roseivirgaceae bacterium | reverse complement strand
TGACCGTCGTGCTTCGATGTTTTTCTATGCTCCCAACTCAGTATATCACATCAACAGTGTGAAAGTGCTGTATTCTCCTGAAACTACTGATACAAAATCGGCTGATCCTAAATCAACATTCAGAACTCAAACTTATGGTTTGATTGACCGTGTGGTTGATTACGGTTTTGGTGCTTTGGTATCCGGAATCGCAGGTTAATAACCCCTAACCCCTAAAGGGGAATAATTACTAAGTGTGCATCGGAGTGTTTTCCCGAAAAGCTGTTTGGTTATTCCCCTTTGAATTAATCTTATTATTCATATTTCATAACAATAGAATGGAAGCGAAAAAAGAATTAAAAGTCCTGAGTAGGGATGAACAAATAGCCGTGGCTAAGGACATTCTGAAAAGATATCCAAAAGCTAATAAGGTAATTGTTGCTGCCGATGGTCAGGCATTTATTGCTGACGAAAGCGAAAACGCAGCAAAGAACCATGCGCGTAATAATGCCTACGGCAAAGAGCTGAAGCTCGAAACGTTTACGCGTGACGAACTGGAAGCTAAAGTTGAGCTTAAAAAAGCCAGAGAGGTGATTGCCTTGGTGGAGGCTGCTGAAACGGTGGAAGCTGTGGAAGCTTTGGTTGCCGGTGACGAACGTGCAACGGTGAAGGATGCTGCTGTAAAACGAATTGAAACCCTTAAAGCTGCCTAACGATGGGAACTTTTACAGGTG
>CAZHQP010000395.1:0-2553 GCA_964534735.1 uncultured Roseivirgaceae bacterium | reverse complement strand
ATAGAAAAAGTAGAAATATGTCATTTGCTAAATCATACTTATGTCCTTCGTCAAAATGATCTATTCCCGTATAGTACTCAAACGGGTTTTGTAAATAAATATGATCTGCATACAATGCTGCATTGCTGGCTAAGTTTTCGGCAGCTGAAAACCTACAATTGGGATGTCTGCAATATGTCCGCCCTCCACCCATTTGTGAATTACTAACAAAAGAGAAAGGGCCTGCCGATTTTTCAGATAATTTTCGCGTTGGCAGGTTTTGATTAATAACAGTTACCATGTCATTTAGATGACTGCCTTTAGCGTCAAATAATGTTGCAATACTATTTGGCGTTAGCTTGGTCTTCTTAAAGATTTCGAATAGTTCTGTCATTGTCCCAAAAAAGTACTTGCTCCAACATTTCTCTATAGGTCATATGGCCTATATTTCCTTATTATAAAGCTAACACAAAATTGAAATTCCGGATTTACAGGCTGTTCGTCCCCTTTTTCCAGATGTCCACACTCCACACGCTCAGAAACGGCAGTGTAAACAAATAGCCCAGCGAGATCCGCCAGTCGTGAAAGATAGCCTGAACAATCCCGCATTGGATAAGATAAAAAATCGGGATCAGCACCATGCCAAAGCCCAGCTTGACAGAACCCCGAAAATTAACCGTAACGAATTTATTCAGCAGATAATGAATCAGGAAATACGGAATAAAATTATTTAGCCAGGCATACACATGCAACGGCATAGTGAATATCAGCAACGCATAGTTTGTTGTTTTCTTTACTTCCGCAGGCCTGCTGCCCGGCCAGTTGGCAACCACTTGTTGATCGTGCTTAAGCTGCTCAAGCAAATCGCTTTTGTTGCGGTTGCTCTTCAATGCACGTTCTATCGCATCATACTGATCATGATCAATGTGAACCATGAGCGCCTTTAAATTCAGCTTAACCTTCTCCACTACCGATTCCAGGAATTCACGTTCCGGTAATTGCTGATAGGTGGCATCAATCGGGATGGGCGCTCCATAATTAACCAGCACGCGGGTTCTGAAATTATAGTAATGATCGTATTGAATCCCGACCGGAACAATGCAGAGCGGCAGTTTCCAGTCGTTCTGTTGCTGCACGGCCCAGGCGATGCGCGCAAATCCTTTTTGCATGGCCCGCAAATGATAGTGCATGTTCTGGTCGCCTTCGCCAAAAATCAAAATGGTTTGACGTTCGTTCAGCAGTCTTACGCAGGTTTGAAAAACAAGGTCGTTGTTACGCAGGCCTTTTACGCCATCGCGAAAGCGATACACCGGGATCATGTGAAACAGCGAGAGAAGCCAGGCCACAAACTTGTTTCCGAAAACTCCCGCCCGTGTCAGGAACCACGTTTCGGTACGTGAGCTGGTTTCTACCAGGATCGCATCCATAAAGGCGTTCTGATGGTTCACGACAAAAATAACAGGCGCATTTTTCGGGACCCGGTCTTTACCTTCTACCTGCCAGGTGCGGAAGAAAAAAGACAATGAAGTCCAGACATACGTCCGCATAACGCGGTAATAGATAAGCTTGAGCGTAGCAATCATCTAGTGTACAATTTCCTTTTCGGTTAACGCGATACCAAGCTCGTTCAGCTCCTGCAAGACCGGCTCATAAATTTCTTTCATCACCGGAATGCACACACCCCGGCTCTTTATTTTACCCTCCAGCAATAACCTGGCTACGATCCCCAGCGGCAAACCAACCGTTTTTGCCATCGCGGTATAATTTGCATCATCGCCCGTTGCCGTAAGCGATGCCTGGATTTCTTTCTTCTGCCCGTTCACTTCGTACACAAATTTATGCCACATCACAATCAGGTCTTTATCTCCTGCATGCAGGTGCCACTTTTTTATTAAGAATGTGTTCGAGCACCTGGGCAGGAGTTCCTTCTTTAAGGCCAATTGCTTCACGATCAAACAGACCGGACCATCGAAGGCGTTTCATTTCGGGGCCGTTTGGCAGGATCTTAAACGCAGTACAAAGCTTCTCTTCCACCATCAATTGTGAATCGTAATTCAGAAATGCGTTGAGAAAATCACGATGTGTCATATTCGAAACACCTTCCAGCTTAAACGAATCATCGCAACAGCCTAATTGAACCAGCACATCCCAGGCGGAACAGTAACCCGGATTGCGCAGTGTTCCGCGCAGCATATTCCTGATTCCCTGCAGTCCATAGGTATTAATATACTTCAATGAGTCGCGGTTTGCATAACCTTCGTACTCACCATAGCCGGGAACGGAAACTTTCGTAAGCCGTTTAAACAATTGCTGGTACGGAATGTATTTAAACTGACCTTCCTGCAAAAATTTTGCCGTGGCCTGTCCGGCCATAACCACGTTGCGCGGATTCCAGGTGAACTTGTAGCGCCAGGGATTTTCCGGGTCAGTCTCCGGTGAGATGAGTCCGCCCGTAAAGCTTTCAAATGTAACCAGCTTACCGCCTTCCGTTTTTATTTTATCAATCACCTGCATGGCACTCATATGATCAATGCCCGGATCGAGTCCGCATTCATTTAACAACAAGATGTTTTT
>CAZHQP010000394.1:0-2560 GCA_964534735.1 uncultured Roseivirgaceae bacterium | reverse complement strand
GCTGAAGTGAACGCATTGCCCGATGATGCGATCATAGACTTCCAGGGCAAGAAATTAATTGAAAAGATGTTTATGGATTTCATATTCGATATCATTGATTGCCTGATAAGTATTCGATGTAAATGATGCTCTTGTTATAGTCCCAGAGTGTGGTGAGATAATTCTCATTCACGGAAACTGCACTGCGCAAGGCGATGAGATATTCCGTGTAGGTAATTTCTCCGCCCTGGAAAGCAATTTGTGATTGCGTAAGTATAAGTTCCGCATTGACCAGTGCTGACGATTTATAATACGTCAGGCTGTTGCGTGCGGCTTCATACTGATTGAGTGCCTGTTGTTGCTGGGATTCAAGTGTCTGACGGAAGTACGCATAATTGCTTTCCGCTGCCTGCTTATTAAACTGTGCTGCGCGAACTCTCGACAGGTGAGGACCAAACCATAACGGAATAGCGAGCCCCACCTGAAACCCGGTGAACCGATCGCTGTTCGTAGCGATCACCCCGGTCTCCGTATGCGCAGTACCGATCAGTGTTTGGGAGAACGCTCCTACAACAATGTCGGGAGCAAACCTTGCCGCTTCAAGCTTCTTTAAGCTACCAGCCACTTCGATCTGCTGGTTCATGTATTGAAGTGAAGGATTGTTTGTCAGTAACAAAGAGTCTGCCGCGCCTGAATGAAACTCGCTCAGTTCATCGGCTGCATCCGGCATAACATCTGTATTAAGCAGTGCACGTAACTGCGATTGTAACGAAGAAACTTTGGCGGTATTCTGACGAATCTGATTCTTGACTTCGTTCAACTGAGTTTCAGCAGTAGCTTGTTCGAGCATGTTTGTTTCCCCGCTTTTATACCGGGCACCCGCAGCTTTCAAGAAACCTTCATAGATGCTATCCTGGCGTAGTAGCAATTTTTGTCTTGCCTTAGTATAGGTAAGCTCTAAGTATACTTGCCGTATCTGGTAGATCAGTTCATTACGTGTTACGCTCAATTGAAGTTTGCTCGAAGCAAGTAACGACCGATTGTACCTTCCCTGGCTTCCCAGTGCAGTGAAGGGGATAGTCTGAGTTACGCTCAGATTATTATCGCCCTTTTCGTTGCTATTGTACTGGCCCTTCATCAGCGTCACGCTTGTTTTAGGAAGATCAAAAGCAGTTCCTTTCAAGCTGCGTTGCGATTGAACATCAAATTCTGCTGCCCGTAAAGAGAGGTTATTCTTCAATGCGGTTTGAATTGTCTGGTCCAGCGTTAAAGACTGCTGAGCAAAAGAATTTATGCCAGCACCCAGAACAAGTATGAACAGCGCAATGAGTTTTATTTTCATGTATGTATTCATAGTGCTCATTAGTTTAACGTTTCGCAATAGAGTTGATTGAACAGAATCCGGTTGCTCGTGACGGGCTTAAACAAGGATTGATAGTTATCCTTGAAGAAAGCTTTGAGTGCCGTATAAAATTCAGGATGATCTCCGAAGTCTTTCTTCAATTGCTTGCGATAGGCATTCTTGACAGGTGAAGTCAGACTTTCGCTGTAATAGTATTTGAAAGGCAATGCGCTGCGGGGAGCGCGGTTTTCCCTCGAATAGGTTACAATACATTCGGTATCGAGAATTTTGTAATAACCATAGTTTTTAAGAAAGCCATTTTCACCGGCAGCACGATACCGCTCACCTTTATAAGAGTAACCCTTGATGTTACCATAAGGAATTACGGTTTGCCCAGAAGCGGTCGTGATTACCAGATCTTGTTTCTGCGTGACCTTAACCGCACGTTTATCATCGGTTGGTAGTAGCAGCTGTGACGGTTTGTTATCAGCAAGCTCCTGGAAGGTTTTAAACAACCCAACTTCTTTAGCTACTTCTTTAGCAACCTCAGGCTTCTCTTGCCCAATCGCATTTCCTGCTAACAACAGCATCAAAATGATTGTAACAACACCAGCTTTTGATTTGACTCCAATGCGCTCAAAGTAGATATACAGACAAGGCAGGACAATCAGTGTTAACGCAGTCGAACTCACCAGTCCACCGATCACCACCGTTGCCAATGGTTTTTGAACTTCAGCTCCCGCGCTTGTTGCAAGGGCCATCGGAAGAAAACCAAGTGATGCTACTGCCGCTGTCATAAGAACAGGCCGCAATCGTACTGATGTTCCTTTAAGAACGATGTCTTCAAGATCCGTTTCTCCTTCTTTCTTTAAGCGGTTGAACTCAGCAATGAGTACGATACCGTTCAACACGGCAACACCGAACAAAGCGATAAAGCCAATGCCTGCTGAAATACTAAACGGCATTCCTCGCAGTAGAAGCGCTAACACTCCGCCAATGGCCGCCATTGGGATGGCCATGAAAATTAAGATTGATTGCTTGATAGAACCAAACGTGAAGAACAGCAACAGGAAGATCAATAGCAGTGCAACCGGCAATGCGACCGATAATCTTGCTTGCGCTTCTTTCAGATTTTCGAACTGTCCACCGTAGGTAGGATAATATCCAGTCGGGAAGTCAACGCCTTTGTCGATTTTACCCTGTAGTTCTTCAACAATGCTGGCGATGTCGCGACCGCGT
>CAZHQP010000393.1:0-2566 GCA_964534735.1 uncultured Roseivirgaceae bacterium | reverse complement strand
TTCTTATTAACCGTAGCACAAGGAATTATTTTAGTAGTAACACCTCCGATTGCCGGAAGGATAGGAGACCGCTATCGCTTTGAGCGCGGCAGCCGCATCCCCGTAATCAGTGCAGGAATAAGCTTTGCTGCGATGATCTTCATGGCTGTAGCGTTTACGTTATTAGGTAATCCGGGTGAGATTTTTAAATGGATATTGCCCTTGCTGATCATTTTCTGGTTGATCGCGATGAGCATCTTTACAAGCCCTGCGCTGTCAACTATTGAAACATTTATGCCGGTAGATAAACTGCCGCGCGCGATGGCGGTATTAACCGTTGTGGGAAATTTGATCTACTCTCTGGAGCCTGTAATTGTTGATATCATTGATTACCTCGGAGCACCGATCACGTTTATATCTGGCGGAGCCGTTGTATTTTTATCAGGGTATGCGTTAAAGAAAAACTCAATCAGTTTATTTAACAGCACGGATAAAAAGCAAGCTCAGACTGCTTTTAAACTCGATACGCAGAAATCAGAGTATGGCTATATTTTGTTTGTGGGAATTGTTCTCGGCATGGCAACAGCCGTGCTGTTCGAAATTTTTCCGGACGTTATGAGTGCGAAGCTTGCCGTACTTTTTACCGGTAACAGTAAAATAGTTTCTGTCGGGATTTTGATTATTTCCGCTATTCTGTGTGTACCGTTCAGTACCCTCGTGAATACATACGGACTAAAGAAATCATTTTGGGTAAGTGCAATTGCCACGATGTTGGCGATTGCAGGAGTGCTGTTATTTCAGGCACCACTTGCCGTGTTACTGATGACGGCAATTTTTGCCATTGGGTTTGCAGCGTTATCCGTGAGTTCGTTACCATTAGCGATTGGTAAAGCCAATTATTATCAGAAAGTATTTTGTGTTGGGATTTTCTTTGCAGGAGTAGAATTGCCGGATACGATCATTGAAATCATCCAGGCATGGTAAGACAGAATTGAGGGGTTTTGTGTTTGTGGGTTGGTTTTTTTAGGGAGAAATGGCCGTGTTGAGCAATCAGCCGGCCATTCTTATTCTCCATTCCTTTGGATAGAGATTGTTCATTCGGTTGTCAAGCACATTGGCCCAGCCCAGCGCTAATCCTTTATACGTAATAAGTGTATAGCCTTTCGCTGCTCCATTAATCTCAACAGGTTCTTTGCGTAAATACCGGAGCGCATCCTGTTCGCTCACTTCCAATTGTAAAAAATTTTTCTGATTAAGATTAATCGCCAATGCCGCAGCATGCTCCGGAATCAGCTTATCGTGCTTCATGATTGCCAAAGCTGTTCCTGCCTGCACGAATTTTAAATGATCGAGCAGGATTTCAGTTTCCTTTTTTAGTGAGTCCGGAATGGCATAAACAACATCGTTCCAGGTAAAGTAGGTTGGCGATTTTAAGGTAGTCCAGGATTCCAATTGCTCCAGAATCTTTTTAGGAGGCGCGCTTAGACCTTTTCTGATTTTAAAATGAACTTCGTGTTGTGGTTCTGTCTTTCGCAGGGCAGCAATGAACAAACCTTCACCCTTAACTTTGTGCGGATAAAAGTGATAGCCATAAACATTCTTTTCCTCAACAACCTCAATACCCCATTCCGGATTGATGTTCAGTTTGATTGATTCAAACGCATGATTTTCGTTCAGCCATTTGATGTTATCTTCGTTTTCGAGTCTGTTATACGTGCAGGTTGAGTAAATCAGAATGCCATTCTCTTTCAAGGCTGGCCAGAGATCAGCTAAAATTCTCCGTTGACGTTTTGCACATAGTTCCACATTCTCTGGCGACCATTCTTTTATCGCACTTGAATCTTTCCGAAACAATCCTTCTCCCGAACACGGTGCATCCACTACCATCACGTCAAAAAAACCTTCCAGTTTGGAAAAGTCTTCCGGATCGTTGTTCGTAACGATCACATTGCTGTGGCCCCATTTCTGAATGTTCTCAGCCAGGATCGAAGCCCTTGACCGGATTACTTCATTTGAAACCAGCAAGCTTTCTGAATTCAATAAGCTTAACAAGTGTGTTGATTTTCCTCCCGGTGCTGCAGAAATATCCAGCACGCGTAATGGCCGACTTAAATCAACGGATTGCTTTAACGTTAGCTCAAGAAACATGGAACTTGCTTCCTGAACATAATAAGCACCGGCATGGAAAGTTGGATCGAGTGTAAATACAGGACGTTCTTTTAAATAATATCCGTAATCGGTCCAGGGAATTTGTTCTTCACTGTATTTTGAGTTTTTGCCCGGATTAACCCGGAGGCTGATGGGTGAAGGAGTCTGGTGCGCGTTTCGGAATGAATCCCATTCTGTGCCAAATTGTTCACGTGTTCTTTCTTCAAACGCAACGGGTAACTGGCTATTCATGCTTGGCATTGATCTGCGCAGTAAATTCCATAATTCGCTTGAGCAAGTTGAGCGTTTTGTCAAATTCCTCAGCTCCGAATTCCTTCCGGTACGTATCCATCAGATCTTTTACGGAAAGACGGGCCTGAACAACAAGTTTTTTACCGCGTTCTGTTAAAGAAAAAATAGTGACCCGTTTATCTTCCGT
>CAZHQP010000392.1:0-2575 GCA_964534735.1 uncultured Roseivirgaceae bacterium | reverse complement strand
TGTAGCAAAAGAGTGCCGAAGCATATGTAATCGTACAGCTTTCTTAATCCCCGCTTTCTTCACAGCTTTATGCAGGATTTGCCGCAAACTGCTCTCACTGTATGGTCGCCCTCCAGGTCCCTCGAATAGCCGCTGGAGGGGAGTATATTCAATCAAATATTTTTCAAGCAGCGGTATTACGTGTTGTGCTAAAATAGTTTGTCTGTCTCTGCGTCCCTTCCCACCTCTGATAAAGATTAGCCCTCGGTTTCGGTCTACATCGCCTGCCCGTAAGCCCAGTAACTCGCTTCGCCTTAGTCCGCCTGAATAAATCAACATCAGCATTAACAGATGTTTCAGGTTATTAATTGCTCTAAAAATTGCCGCGATCTCTTCCTGACTTAACACTTCGGGTAAACGATGTTCTTTTAACGGCCGTTCTAAATCGTAAACTTTTCGTTGCTGCCCCAACACCTTTTCATAAAAAAATTTAATCGCATTAATAACCTGATTTTGAGTACTTCTGCTTACCCTTTTGTTTTCTACTGTAAATAACAAGTAGTTTCTGATCTCAATCTCGGTTAATTCATCAGGCAGATACAACTGATAAAAAATAAGAAAGTCCTTAAATGCCTGCAGATACGCCTTTGATGTGTTTTTGCTGTAGCCGCGTAAATGAAGCTTCTGTTCCATCATCCTGAGTGCCTGTAAATGTGTTCCGGGCAAATCTTGCAAATTCGCTTTCGTATGTAACGCGCTACTATCAATAGTAGCTAGGTCATTAAATGCCCGCTCAATTTCATTTAAGATACCATCGCGCCTGGGAACATACCAGCATCGGTTTGTTTTTGAGAACCTTGTACCAGATATCGTGCGAACTATCGGCAGAAGTGATTCTGAATATGGAAAACGAATGGCAAGGCAATGTTGATCCTTATGAATCAATAATTCAATCCGAATTGTAACTAAACTGTTCATGGCAAACGGGTTTTAATACAATCTCAAAGTAACGCAAGGAGCCACAGAATAACTGACTACTTGTGTCAGGATGGTTCTATCCATCTGAACGGTTAGCAGTATTGTGCTATCTTTCACCCATGAACCGCATCGACCGCCTCACCGCCATGCTTGTCCACCTTCAATCTAAAAAGGTTGTGAAAGCTGAGGAGATGTCTGACCGCTTTGAGATCAGCCTGCGCACCGTTTACCGGGATGTGAAAGCGTTGATGGAAGCCGGGGTGCCGATCGGCTCGGAGGCAGGAAAAGGATATTTTATTGTTGATGGCTATCATCTTCCGCCCGTCATGTTCACGCAGGATGAAGCAAGCTCGATGTTACTGGCCGGAAAATTCGTAGAGAAGATAGGCGACAAGTCGATGAAGACTGCCTTTGAATCGGCCATGTACAAGATCAAAGCCGTGCTAAGCGATCCTGAAAAAGATCACCTCGAACAATTGCATTCGCACGTGGAGATCTCGGTTGCAACCCGGCCGGTACAACATGATTTTCCGGATCATTTTATCACCGATATTCAGCGGGCAGCCGTGAAAAAATGTGTGCTTGAAATCGAATATAGCAGCAACCAGGAAGAGCAAACCAAACGTGAGGTAGAACCTATCGGGTTATACTATTACAGTGCTGCGTGGCATTTAATTGCCTGGTGCAGAATGCGCAACGGCTACCGCGACTTCCGGGCCGACAGAATTAAAAGTCTGAAAGAAACAGGTAAAACCTTTGAAGGCCGTAATCTTTTATCCTTGCAGGAGTATTTTAAAAGTGTGGTGTACAGCCATCACGGCATGACGAAAGTTGTAGCCACGTTCAATAAAGAAAATCTCTACGGAAGGCCCATGTACGGAAGCATCGCCCAGTATGATCTGGGTGACAAGATCCGGGCCGAATTTATGATCGAGAACATGGAGCATATGATGCACTGGCTGCTCATGTTTGGTACAGGTGTGCAAATCGAAGAACCGGAAGAACTCCGGGTGAAAATGGCTGAGTTTGCAGACGGGCTTGCGCTGCACCACGGCCGGATGAAGATACTGAGCTGAAGATTCCCTCACTGCTGACATACCATTGTCAGTGCCTTCGGAAAATATTCTGAATTATTTTTTTGTGCTGACATAAGGCTGTCATGGCTCAGGTGTTGATTAGCGTAAAATATAATTTATGACAGTCACCGAATACAAACCCATCCAAAAGCAAATTCACCCGATCAGCTTCCTTTTTTTCAGAACGGAAACCACGCTTGGAGACCTTACCAAATTCTTTCACATCGCGCCTGAGCTGTATGCAGAAGCATCAAAACATAAACTTAATGTTACGGGCCCGATCCATTGGCATTACTTCGGCTTCATGGGCGATGTGAGCAAGCCGTTTACGCTTGAAATTTCTTTGCCGGTTTCGGAAGTGCTTGCCGGGTATGACGGACAGTTTCATTTTAAGCGGACAGAAGCATTCAAATGTATCGCTATGATTCATGAAGGAAACTGGTTAGCGATGACGGGCAGCTATCAAAAAATCATGGAGTATGCGATGCAGCATCAGCTGACACCTTCCGGTGTCAACCGCGAGATCTATGTAAATGTTGATT
>CAZHQP010000391.1:0-2583 GCA_964534735.1 uncultured Roseivirgaceae bacterium | reverse complement strand
CGCGCGAACCACCTTCAAACAAAATGGTTAACGGATGTGGAGCCAACAACACTCTGCTATTCTCTCATCTCAAATCTTTCTAATGCAGAAGCGTATGGATTAAATCCAGAAGATTATAATTCAGATATTTTGCAAACAGCGGTGCAGGCTGTTTATCAAACCAATACACCTGATCCAAAAGAGATCATGGCACTCGATATCCGGATCAGTGAAATCTATTTCCTGTTTACTACCCACTTAAGTGAAGGCAAGATCAGAAACACCGGATTTTCGAATAACCTCTGGCTACGGGAAGAAAATAAAAAATCCATACAGGATGTAACGTTATTACTTGCAGCAAGCAATCAAAAAGAGCTTAATGAAGCGGTTGATCAAATCCAGCCTTCAAACGAACAATACAAAAGATTGCAAAATGCACTGGCGCATTATAGAAATCTCGAACGGTATGCTGTTGAAACGCTGCCACAAATCTACCTGAGTGGGAAGATTGAACCGCTTGCACACAATAAAGTTATTCCACTTGTTCGTAAAAGACTTTCCCAGTTTGATTTGAAAGTTTATCCATTGATAATGGATACGACTACAGGCATTTGGGATTCTTTGTTGTATGATAAAGGACTTGCACAAGGCATTGTAGCTTTCCAGATCCGGCACGGGCTTGAGCCGGATGGCGTGATCGGACCAAAGACAATCACATTCTTAAATCAGAACCTGAAAGATCGGGTAGGAGCAATTGCTGTTAATATGGACCGCATTCGCTGGACACCAGAGTTTGAAAAAGGTTCTGAATATATCCTGGTAAACGTTCCGGAGTACAAGCTTTATATCTACGATAAAAGCAAAGAAGTTTTCGAGATGCGGGTAATTGTTGGCGCGCTTGATAATCCAACACCAATATTTAACGATCGGATCAATCACATTGTGTTCAGCCCAACGTGGACAGTTCCGGTAAGTATTATCAAAAATGAAATTATTCCACGTTTAAAATCAAACCCTGATTATTATAACGAACGCAACTATGTATTCTATAAAAATGGCGCGCAGATCGATCCGGCTACCGAAGGATGGGGAACAACACAGCCGCACGAATACAGAATCGTTCAGCAGTCCGGTGGCGATAACTCATTGGGCCGCGTAAAATTCGGAATGAACAATGCCATGCGCATTTATCTGCACGATACGCCAAGTCAGCGATTGTTTGCGAAAGACTTCAGAGCATTAAGTCATGGTTGTATCCGTCTGGATGAGCCTGCAAAATTTGCAGAATATCTGTTGAAAGATAATAGCGGCTGGAACGTTGAGAAGATCAACAAACAAATGTCTGGCGATAAAGCTTCGACCATTATGCTGAAAAAGAATTATCCGGTGCGCATCCAATATTGCACCGCTTGGGTTAGTGAAGACGGAAATGTGAACTTCCGCGAAGATATCTACGGCCACGATCGCATGCAGCTTCAGCAATTGACTAAGCCGGTTGTAAAAGCGAGCGGAATTATTGCCGGATTGTAGTAGTCACTGAACTAGTATTAGCCATCGCGGGCTGGATGAGTTGTTCAAGCTTTAAATGCGCAGATGAGTTGAGGTAGCCCAAATCATCTGAGTATGCAAAGATCAACGTGCGATTCTTGATAGTGTTGATAACCTCTTTTGAAATTTCTTTCGAAAGGGCAGGGCAACCCTGGCTTCTTCCCAGTCTCCCATTTCGTTTTATGAATGCTTCACTTACGTAATCTGCTTCGTGCATCACAACGGCACGCGCACGCATGTTGTCATTATAACCTTTATCCTGACCATCAAGCTTCAGGCTATAACCCTTGCTTCCGACATAGGTTTCAGCAGTGATATAAAAACCGAGACTGCTTGAATTAGAGTGAACGGTATTTGAAAAAGACGTGGCGAAATTTTCACCTGTATTTTTTCCGTGGCTCACGTATGTGTGATATTTAACTTCCAGATTTTCCAGATCAATCGTGTAGAAACGTTTTTCGGTGCTGGGTTTAGTAAAGTCAATAATGGAAATAAGCTTTTTTGAATTAAGTTTTTGCTCTTGTTCAAAAGAGTAATATCCAATCATACCATAGCGGAAAACTTCATAAGAAAGCCCGTATTGTTCCAGCTTAATAGCCTGGTACAAATGCTTAACCGAATCTTCAAAGAAGATCGGGTCAGTTTCCGTATTGGGAAAACTTACAGATTGTGATGGAGCAACTTGAGGTTGAAGATCTGTTGGATTGGATAACGCAAAAAATGGATTAGAAACGTTCAGAATGAGCGTGAGCGCAGCAAAAAAAGTCATAGGTCAGGCAACGGCATTAATTACGAATACAAATTTCAGGTTTCGATAAAGATTTTAAAACGGAAACCAGATGTAAATAGTACATACGGCTTTTAGTAATCCTTTTTTCATGTTGAGATGCAGGGAGGGTCAAAAAGACGGAATTGATTATATTTGCGCCCGAAATGAAAAAAAATCGCAGATTACCGCAAGCTGATGGGTGTTGAGAAAAACACCGGACTGAGTGAGCTAAAGAGTGTTGTTGGCTCCACATCCGTTAACCATTTTGTTTGAAGGTGGTTCGCGCG
>CAZHQP010000390.1:0-2586 GCA_964534735.1 uncultured Roseivirgaceae bacterium | reverse complement strand
AGCACCGATTTTCCTTACTGTTGGAGCGTTTACCGGACCTTCGAAGTCTTCAGCAAGCTCAGGATATACTTTTGACCAATCCGTTTCAGGGTGTGGCGGTTCAAATGCACTTAAGAAGAAGATAGCGGCTTCAGTAAGGAGACCGATCATCAACATTTCATCCGCACCAGGAAGGTGAAGAATTTTAAATAAGGCTCCGACAATTACAACTGCTGCTCCTATACCATATACCTTAGGCATGATGGTTTTAAATAAGAGTTCAACAAATCCGCCTTTTTTCTTGCTCATTGTAGTATTGGTTTAAGTTTTCAGTTCAGTTAAGTATTTTAAAGATAAGTAGGGTTTCTTAATTATTAAAATTCACGACCCGATGAGCGACCGAGGTGCGTCATCGCACAACGGAAGCCAATGTACGCGCGGGTTGAGTCTTTGAATTCATACGTTCTTGTACCGGTTTCGAGGTAGTATGCAACATCTTTCCATGAGCCACCACGAACAACTTTCTTAGGAGCGATACGGGGATTGTATTGCGGGCTTTCAGGATTGGTTCTCGGATCGATGAATTGCGGGTTCAAGTCCCAAACTTTAGGAACTGACGCCACATTGAAGTCATCAAGGCACCACTCTGATACATTTCCTGACATGTCGTACAGACCGTAGTCGTTCGGGAAGTAAGAAAGAACCGGAGATGTGTATGCAAAACCATCATCGTAGAAGTTACCACGGCCCGGCTTAAAGTTCGCGAGCATACATCCTTTTGCGTTACGGATGTATGGGTTACCCCAAGGATATTTAGCAAGGTCACGGCCGCCACGGGCTGCATATTCCCACTCAGCTTCTGAAGGTAATCTAAAGTTAGGCATTGGGAAATCACCTACGCTTTTTCTGTAATCATTCAGGAAAGCAGTTCTCCAGTTTGAGAAATACGTTGCTGCATCCCAGTTGATACCTACAACCGGATAATCATCGTAGCCCGGATGCCAGTAGTAATAGTCCTGAATCGGATCTCCCATGTGGTGTGCGAAATCTTTCACCCATGAAGTAGTATCCGGATAGTACTTCTGACGGAATGTTTCTGCGTCAATTGTCTCAAAGCCTTCGATGTTGCCCTGATCAACCAGGTAGAAGTTTGTGAACTGACGGTACTCGTTGTTGGTAATTTCAGTATCATCCATAAAGAATGAACCGATTGTTACCTGTTTGTTATAGTTGATTTGAGTTGACGCAGGATCTTCATCTGCCTGCCCCATGTGGAATGTACCTGCAGGAATTGGCACCATACCATACGGAACAGTCAGCACCCAACCGGTTCTGCCGGCAACGCCTACAAGCTCGCCTTGTTCCTGATTTTTACCACCGCCACCCAGGCCTAACAAACCGCACGCGCTGGCTGTTATACCGGCTAGGATAAGGAGACATTTTGAAGCAACCGATCTGTTCATATTCTATAGTTCAATTTCCAGTATGTATTCTCACTTGTTGGGGGAAGAATAGGTGTGCCTAGTCTTCTAATCTTTAAAAATCGCCTACCAAATTCTACAAAATCTTAAAAAAACCCAAATTATTTGTCGCTTAATGCCTGTAACGAGGGGTTCGGACGATCTTTTTACCGCTACCCGGGCTTACCGGCAAATCATATGTAAGCATTAGTTCATGTGAAGACCCTGTCTTCGCTGCTTTATCTTTTACTGTAAAGTCTATAGAATAACCCAGTTTAAGCGATTTATCCTTCAAAAGGGCATATCCGAGAATCAAATTGAGGGCTTCTGATTGTCTGAACGACAGTCCTCCCCACATCGTATTGCGGTACGTAGCGATAGCTCCTAAGTCGAATGAATATTCGTTGAAATCTGTTTTTACGAGGACAGTTGGATTTATTTGGAGGTCGAAATTCACATCGTAGTAATAACCTGCAGTAAAATTCATGTGTCTTTCAAGTGCATTTCTGGATCCGTTACGGCCGAAATCAAATGTTGCACTGGTCAGATGGTTAACACCCAGCCCGCCATAAAATTTTTCAGACCGGAACATGATTCCCATGCCTACGTCAGGACGCACCTGTGTTTCTTTACCGGCAATAATTAAATCGTCTCCGTCCTGGATCCAGCGATACTCCCCTCCGTCTACGGTCTGTGCTACCGCACCAAGCTTTAATCCAAAGCTAAGCTTGCTCTCTCCGATACCGAGGTGGTAGGCAAACATGGTCTGGATTTCCAGGTTGTTGAGGTTACCGATCTGATCGTGCAAAATGTATGAACCAAACCCGCTGTTAAATCTGTGAACGGGTGTTGTGAATGAAAGCAATTGTGATGTTGGTGCGCCTCGTTCGCCAAAGCTGGATTGATAGCCAATCCACTGGCTTCTGTGCAGTGCTGTAAATCGGGTTACGCCTTCTGCGCCAGCTGCTGCAGGTGTAATATAAAGGCTGTTATACATGTATTGCGAGAACTGGGCATCCTGCTGGGCAAAAAGCTTACCCGCGGTAGTCAGTAAAAGGCAAAAAATGATATAAAAACCTTGTCTAGACATTAAAAACACCAAAAGGAGGATTTAAAGTAAGTTCTTTTTTGCGACACTTTCAACGGC
>CAZHQP010000389.1:0-2589 GCA_964534735.1 uncultured Roseivirgaceae bacterium | reverse complement strand
TTCAAAAGTATTTATGAATCCAATGCATGGGGAGATCAGGAGTCGGCCAGTGGAACAGGGTCGTCATTAAAAGCTACCGACCATCTACGCACTGCACTGCCTGCGCTGTTTAAAAAATATCAAATCAATTCCATTCTCGATTTGCCCTCAGGCGATTTCAACTGGATGAAGTCAATTGACTTGAATGGTATTACGTATACAGGTGCTGATATTGTGCCTGAAATTGTTGAACGGAATAGAATATTTGAGTCTGCGCAGCGAAAGTTTGTTCAGCTTAATCTTATTGAAGATAAACTTCCTGCTTGTGATCTGATTTTAGTGCGTGACTGTCTCGTTCATTTACCATTTGAACAGGCCCTTCAAGCTGTAGATAATATTAAACGAAACGGTGTTACGTATTTATTGGTAACTCATTTTCCGGGCGCTGAAAATAAAGACATCCCGATGGGGCAATGGCGACCGTTGGATCTTTGTGCAAAGCCGTTTTCTTTTCCGCAGCCGCTGGATGTAATGTCAGAGAATCTGCCCGGTAAGTTTAAAAATAAAAGTCTCGCGCTCTGGCGGGTAAAAGATCTGTAGTATGCGCTTTGCGATCCGTGATGACGATACAAACTTTTTCACCTCTCCGGAGGAAATAGCGTTTTGTTATCAGCACACGTGGGATGTTTGTCCGCCATCGCTTTCTGTAATTCCGTTCGTGCAGGGTAACTGGCGGGAATGGCAGGATGAATTTTACCGAACCGGAAGAATAACGGATTGGGAAAGATGGGAAAAGGACGATACACTGCACCCGATTCATGAGAATACACGATTGGTTGAGTTCCTGAACGAAAAAGTTTTGGAAGGAAAGATAGCACTGACCATGCATGGCGTGCATCACCGCAATAAAGATGTGCAGCGGCTTTCACTCGCAAACAATCTTATTCACTACGCAGAATTCTTCACCACACGTGACCTTACGCAAAGTGTAAAAGAAGGCAAGGAATATCTCGAGCGCTTATTCAATCAGAAATTTACTGTTTTTACTCCGCCTCAAAATGCAGTTACACCAATCGGATATCAAAGTTTAGTCAATAATAATCTCGGATTAGTAGGTGGCGGCCTTCCATTTCTCTCTCGCCAGAAAAATCTGCGTTGGTCAATGGAGCTGGTAAAGTGGGGATTTTTTAAAGCTACGCATGCCGGTCAATACTACCCGTATGTTATCAACCTCGGGAAACGAAAGGAAATGATGGTTCACTTCCCGTTACAGGAAGTAACACGGATTGAGTATCTCATCGATTCGTTTAATTTTGTTAAGAAGGTTGATGGGGATTTTATTTTATCAACCCATTATCATGGATTTCCGGTTCAGCATCGTGAATACAAGAACAAGATTATGAAAGATATTTACGATGAATTTTTCGAATACGTGAAGAAAAATGGCGTTGAGTTCTGTACAGTAAATCAGATGCTTTCGTAAAACCAGTTTGTGCTTTTATTCATCTCCTTTCAATCGCTTACTCAAAATGGTGCCGCAGGCACAGGTAAAATTGCATATGAGGTTGCAAAAAGCTTAGCTGAAAAAGGGCATCCGGTAAAATTAGTTGTATCCTCAACGGGAAAATTTAAAACAAACTTCCCGGCAATTCCGGTCAGTTTCTTCTCGCGATATTACCTGTTCATATTTAACAAATTTATTTCTCCATTTTTAAAGCCTTATCAAAAGCGATATGTGGAGGAGTTGATCTTCGACTTTTTTTGTAGCCTGCATATCAGGCCTGGTCAACAGGTTATTTTTTCTACAACACCATTCATTTCCCGCACTTTTAAGAAAGCAAAGCAATTGGGAATACCGATTGTGTTTTTTCCGGGAACACCAGAAGAAAATTATATTGAAGAGATTGTAAAAAATGAAATGACCCGATGGCGTGTTAAAACTTCTGATGTTTATACATACAAACCACGATTGAGGATTTTTAACCGTGGCGTTTCACTGGTTGATGTGATTATCTGCCACTCTTCCATTATTAAGTCTACGTTCACTAAGCAATGGAGTGAAAAGAAAATTATTTCATGTTCGGGCTTGCTAAAGCCAGCGAAGGAATCTGCTGTGCGATCAAATCCGACTTCGTTTAAAGTTGTTTATGTTGCACATACCGTACTGCTCAAAGGACTTCAGCATCTTTTAAAAGCCTGGCAAGAATTGAAAGCTGATGGCGAGCTTGTAGTGCTTGGCGGAATTGACCCGGCCGTTCAGCAAATTATCGACCGCGACTTCTCATCTGTAAAGCATGTAAAATTTGTTGGCGCGGTTTCGGATGTTGATCACTATATAAAAGATGCATCTGTTTTAGTGTGCCCAAGCTTAATTGATGGCGGCCCGGTAACTGTGCTGGAAGCGATGCGGTGCGGGGTGCCTTCAATTTTAACAGATGCTTGCGGAATCCAGGATATGATCCAGCATGAATCCACCGGCTGGATTGTGAAGGCAGCCAATTCCGAAGCATTAACATCCCGATTGCAATGGTGTTACCGGAATCCTGAGGAAGTTTCGAAGGTTGGCAAAAACGCGCAGCTGGAACTTTCTCAATACGATTTTAAGGCTTT
>CAZHQP010000388.1:0-2591 GCA_964534735.1 uncultured Roseivirgaceae bacterium | reverse complement strand
CTGTTTCCATGTGAGCCATACCAGCGTTTATTTTTATTTGCCGGAGACATTCTGCTAACGCGTGATCCTGTATTAAAGCAAAAAATTGTTCCGTACCCCGAAGCTCCTCCCGCTACAGGAAGACTTTCTTTTTGATCGTCAAATTCTTGTTCCAGATTCCAGTGAACGCGTTGCAGCCTGGAAACTTCTCCATACGGCACATTCCAGCTTCCCCAGCTTTGCTCCAGGCCGGCCTTGGCTTTGAATAAAGATTTTAGCAATTTTTTCTCACGCCCATAACCGGCCATCGTTTTATCAAACAATGTCATAGCGATAGAATGAATATGGCTTACTCGGTTCCAGCCATTAAGCGTATCAAGCAAGGGCTTTATTATGGCAGCTGAATCTATGCTTGATCTTTTCAAGATCAGGTACTCCTCATTAATTATTTTTAACATGGAGTCAGCCAACCATACCTTTTGATCGGTTACAAGTGTTTGCCATTTAGTAAAATCGATGTGAGCGGCAGTCGATAAAATTTCTTTTGATCTTCTTGATCTTGCATTGTTATATTCATTGCCAAGCATATATGCAGGAAAATCCGTTCTCCTGGGATTATTACGAAGGGTGGTATAAAGCGGACTCGAGTTACAGTTTTGGATAAAATTCTCCGCTGGGTTCAACACTTGGGGTAATTCCGAAATTGAATGATATCCACTCCATTCCGTTTTCGGATCCGACCCATCCACCGGTAAACGCCAGTTGAATCCCGGATCCCGGATCGGGATCAAACCCGTATAGATATAAAAAATGTTGCCTGTACCGTCAGCATAAGCGGTGTTCATATACGGAAGCTGAAGCATATCCAGCGCCCTTCTAAAACTTTCCAAATTTTTAGCTTTCGTCATCGCATAATATTGATCATACCAGCGACAAATCTCATCATACTTTGCAAGCTTAACAGCAACAGGCTTGTTCGCATAGGCTGTAATGATTGGTCCGTGATGCGTCTTTTTAAAAGTTACTTTCTTTTCCTTAATACGGCTTTCAGTTTTTATCAGGATAGATTTTTCCCATACTTCAGCTTCCCGGTAACCTGTTCCATATTTGTAGTCAAGGTCTTTTGCGGGATTATCAAAGACTTCAGCATACAGATCCCCTTTATCGGAATAGTTATCTGTAAAGCCCCATCCTAAATATTGGTTATGTCCCATGTACGGCAATAAGAATCCTGTCCGGATCACACCTGAAAAATTCCAGCCTTCTTCACTCTCAACATGAGCCTCCAGGAACGTTCCAAATCCAAAAAAAGAAACATGTGGATTTATAAACAGCATGCTTTTGGCATTACTGCATTTTGGGCCATTTATAGCCCACTGATTTGAGCCTGTGCTTTTCTCAGGTCTGGCAACAGTATCAACTTTTAAATTATTCAAATCAATCCCTGCATCCTCAACAAACTCAAGCATGTAGTATTTATGGAGCAGCATGGCAAGCGGATACCAGGGCTCTATCCGCTCAATAACTTTCATGGAGGGCTTTTTAACAGCGATATAATAGTTTAGGCCGGCAGCAAAGGCATCGTAAAGTTTTTTCATTTCCGGGGAAGCAACTTGATAGTCGCGTTGTGCTTTTTCAGGCAGTTGAAATGCATGAACCAGAAAATCGTAATTAAAAAATCTTTCACCCCGCAGTTCTGCACCCCGGCCAATGCTTTGGACGTAATTATCAATCATCTGTTCAAAATTATCCTCTGCCTGTGCATACGCTAATCCAAAAACACAATCGGCATCTGTTTTTCCGTAAATGTGCGGTACTCCCCACGTGTCGCGGATAATTGTAACGTTGTTTGCTTGTTTACTCCAGCGGGCTATCTCTTCCGCCTGATTGGATTGTCCGAATAAGGTTAGCGGTGCTAGAATCAGTAAAATTAGTTTTCTCATACTCCAGGCCTTGAATGAATATTATGGGTATAGCTAAAAGTACACATTACCCCCTAATGGGACAGGCAATCAGTAATTTTGACAATTCCAACCATGGCTAATATTCTTAAAATGTACCGATAACGATTGCGCATGATCAATTCAGGGCTCTTAAAATTAAACCGAACATTTTCAGCTCACACCTCGTTAACGGTGTGCCGGGCTGTTTGCAAATGAAACCCATTTGTTCCTATTTTTACAGCCTGACTGAGTTGGCTACCCTCTTTTAAAGCTTGAAACGGCTATTTAAATATTCCGCAACACTCCTTATTCTTCTACTGGTAGGGTATACCCAGGTTTTTGCGCATGCCTATCGGATAGATTTTGAATATTCCGCACTTAAAAAAGGATCTGAAAAAAATCACGTTCAGTCTCCGGCTGCACAGGCAACAGGCATAGAAAACGTTTATTTTGAGGAAGAGGAAAACAAGCGGGATGATAATACTGCCGTTGATTTTATTTGTACCGATCTCTCTGTATTTTATTTCGAAGGCTTAAACAGCGCCTCTTATTTCAGTGAGCAAGTCTCTGCTCCTTCCTTTTTCAAATCTCCATTATTCAGGATACTCAGATTATGAGATCCATGTGAATAGACAATCATTCTGATTAGTCTATTCCAGGTATTTTGTT
>CAZHQP010000387.1:0-2593 GCA_964534735.1 uncultured Roseivirgaceae bacterium | reverse complement strand
GAAAGCAAACTCAGCTTCCTTAAGTGTTTGACCGTTTACTTTTCCCGTATTAGGCCACTCTGAAACAATAATATATTCACCGTCTTTTCGATCTTTCAGCTCATTCCACAACTCCTCGGTAATAAATGGCATAAACGGATGCAAGGCTTTCAAGACAGTCTCAAAGAGAGAGACTGTCTTGTCATAGGTTGCTCTGTCGATGGGCTTTCCGAATTCAGGCTTGATCATCTCGAGATACCACGCACAGAAGTCATCCCAGGTAAGCTTGTACACGGTGTGCAGTGCATCTGACATTCGGAATTTCTCAAAATGATCTGTGAGCTCCGTTAACGATAGGTTCATTTTTGATTCGAACCATTCGATCGCAGTTTTGTTTTCATCCGGTTGTGATAATGAAGCATCAACTTCCCAACCTTTCACTAATCTAAACGCATTCCAGATCTTGTTGGCGAAATTTCTTCCCTGCTCAACAAGTTTCTCATCGTACAGCAAATCATTACCGGCAGGTGAGCTGAATAACATTCCTGTGCGAACGGCATCAGCACCAAAGTTTGCAATCAGGTCAAGCGGGTCAGGTGAATTGCCCAGCGACTTTGACATTTTCCGGCCCTGCTTGTCGCGCACGATACCCGTCAGGTAAACATCTGTGAACGGTTTTTTATCGGTGTACTCGTAGCCTGCAATGATCATTCGCGCAACCCAGAAGAATAAGATCTCCGGAGCTGTTACCAAAACCTGCGTAGGGTAGTAATAGGCAAGCTCTTTTGCTTTCGACAGATCAATTTTACCTTTCGCTTTATCAAAGTATTCATCTTTAAATCCGCCAAAAACTTCAATCGGCCACAACCAGGACGATGCCCACGTATCAAGCACGTCTTCATCCTGTCTGAGATCTTTTTCAGTTATAGATCTACCTGATTTCTTCGAAGCAAACTGGATTGCTTCCTGAATATTTTCTGCTACAACAAAATCATTCTCGCCCGTTCCATAATAATAAGCCGGTATGCGATGGCCCCACCACAGCTGGCGTGAGATACACCAGTCACGCACATTATCCATCCAGTGACTATAGGTATTCTTGAATTTTGCCGGATGGAGTATAATCTCATCTTCGGCAACCACCTGTGCTGCCTTCTTTGAGATATCTTTCATCTTGATGAACCACTGCAGGGAAAGCTTCGGCTCAATAACCGAGTTGGTTCTTTCGGAGCGGCCAATGCGTGTAATGAATTCTTCTTCTTTAACAAGATGCCCTGCTTCCTTCAGATCTTTTACAATCTCTTTCCGAACGGCAAACCGATCCTTACCAAAGAACTTGGGCAACTCACTTTTTTCATTGATCGTTCCGTCATCATTGATGGTATCAATTACCGGCAGGTTATGACGCAACCCGATCTCATAATCGTTTACATCGTGGGCCGGAGTAACTTTCAAACATCCGGTACCAAATGCTTTATCAACATAATCATCGGCAATTACCGGAATTTCCCGATTGATAAACGGAACGAGTATTTTCTTACCGACTAAGTGTTTATAACGTGCGTCTGATGGATTAACAGCAATCGCCACATCGCCCATGATGGTTTCCGGACGTTGGGTGGCTATGGTAACCCATTCGTCAGCCGCATCTTTTACTTTATAGCGAACAGAGTATAGTGTTGAACGTTCACCATCTTCTTTATAAAGAACTTCTTCGTTCGATACGGTTGTCTTCGCTTCCGTGTCCCAGTTTACCATGCGAAGCCCGCGGTAGATATAATTTTTGTTATAGAGATCAACAAATACCCGGATCACAGCCTTGTAATAATCCTGATCCATCGTAAAGCTGGTCCGATCCCAATCGCAGGAAGCGCCAAGCTTCTTTAATTGTTCGAGAATAATGCCGCCATATTTTTCTTTCCATTCCCAGGCGTATTTCAAAAACTCATCGCGCGTCAGGTCCGACTTCCTGATCTTCTTTTCACGCAACATCTGTACAACCTTCGCTTCGGTAGCAATCGAAGCATGGTCTGTTCCTGGCACCCAACACGCCTCCTTGCCCTGCATGCGGGCCTTGCGGATCAATACATCCTGAATGGTATTGTTAAGCATGTGCCCCATGTGCAGCACACCGGTGACATTGGGCGGAGGAATGACAATCGTGTAAGCCTCTTTATTTGGATTAGGCTCGGAGTGAAAAAAGCCCTTTTCCATCCAACGCTGGTACCACTTGTCTTCTACTTCAGACGGATTGTATTTTGTTGATAATGACATGATTAAGAAAAGTCGAGGGGTAAAAATACGGAAAATGAATCTAAAAATGAGGGTTTGAAATCCAATTCACGTCTTCACTTCGTAGATAGTCAATATCTTCTTAAACCCATGGAAAGTACGATTACTCTCGAGAACAGCACCACAAATGAAACCAGGCCACCCGATATTGAGTGGAAGCAGTTGTGGAGCTTAACCGCGTTATACGCTTCAGTTGTTATTGGCTGGATTGCGTACCAGAATTATCAACCGAAATTATTGGTCAAGTTCAGCTTTACCGAGTTTGCCTTCTTATTAACCGTAGCACAAGGAATTATTTTAGTAGTAACACCTCCGATTGCCG
>CAZHQP010000386.1:0-2599 GCA_964534735.1 uncultured Roseivirgaceae bacterium | reverse complement strand
CCTTTAAATCTTTTTCAATTTCGTGCATGAACACGGCATCAATTGCTTCTTCAGCGGTTAATGTGATGTTTAATACACTGTCAAGCTGAGAGATCTTGATCAGCTTCACCGTGTGCTCAGACAATGCAGCTAAAACAAAAATG
Organism: uncultured Roseivirgaceae bacterium; assembly: GCA_964534735.1. Classification (GTDB taxonomy): domain Bacteria; phylum Bacteroidota; class Bacteroidia; order Cytophagales; family Cyclobacteriaceae; genus UBA2336. The sequence goes on along the minus strand of CAZHQP010000386.1, from coordinate 2,456 downwards.
CCGCCTTCTTCCTGGAATATTCTATTGCCTACCAGTAATGCACTCAAGCCTGATGAATCCGTGTATTTAACGTCCGACAGGTCAAGGATAATGTTCTTCACACCTTCAGCGTGCAGGGTAATCAGCTCCGATTTCAGATTAGGAGCAACACTGCTATCCATCTTTTCCTCGTGCAGGCGAAGCAAGCTGTATTTTTCCTGCTTATCGATCGTGTATTTCATGTTATAAGTACTTTTTAGCTTCTGAGAGCCTCAAAATTAACGGAATTTACCGAATTAATGATACTGTCTTCGATTCTTTGCATCAGATCGGCAGAACCGGTGTCTGCAAGCTTTTCGCCCGTAAAATGGTTGTATAGCTCACGGTAACGATCTGAGATTGAGGCGACAATTTGGGTCGTCATTTCAGGCACAGATTGACCATCTTTTCCCTGGAAGCCATTTTCAATCAGCCACTGACGAACAAACTCTTTTGAAAGCTGCTTCTGTGTTTCACCTCTTTGCTGGCGCTCTGCGTAGCCATCCGCATAGAAATAGCGCGAAGAATCGGGAGTATGAACTTCGTCAATCAAATAGATTTTCTCAGCCTGCTTGCCGAACTCATACTTGGTATCTACTAAAATTAGTCCTCGCGCTGCTGCCAGTTCAGTGCCTTTGGCGAACAATGCAAGTGTATACTTTTCGAGTGTTTTGTAATCACTTTCAGAAACCAGTCCGCGTTTTAAAATCTCTTCTCTTGAGATATCTTCATCATGCCCCACATGAGCTTTGGTGGTAGGGGTGATGATGGGCTGAGGAAACTTGTCATTTTCTTTCATTCCTTCCGGCAGAGCAACCCCGCACACCGTTCTTTTACCCGATTTGTATTCGCGCCATGCATGTCCGGCCAAATAGCCGCGAACAACCATTTCCACGGGAAACGTTTCGCATTTGAAACCGATGGTAACGTTTGGATCAGGTGTGCTGATCACCCAGTTCGGAACAAGTTCTTGGGTGGCTTTCAGGTTGATAGCAGCAATCTGATTGAGCACGCGGCCTTTATCCGGAATAGCTTTTGGAAGAACCACATCGAATGCCGAGATCCGGTCGGTGGCAACCATCGCCATAATATTGCCGAAATAATACACATCCCGCACCTTGCCGCGGTAAAAGCCGGTTTGACCTTTAAACTTGAAATTGGTTTCCCTGATTGCCTCCATAACTAAAAACTGAAGGGCAAAGATTGGAAATGTACGGGAGATATACGCGTGCCGGAATGATTAATTGAGCAATTAATTCTTAGGCTCAACGAGAAGTCCCGCTTTGAAAAGATAAGTTTTTACAACATTTCCCTTTTCATCGAATTCCTTCCATTCCTTATGTTTTTTGTCAGCAATGTATTCGCCCTGTTCTTTGATCTCTCCATTGGGATGGTAAGCCGTGAACAGCCCGTGTCTGCGATTGGAACGAAGCTCGCCCTCGGCCTCTTTTGATCCGTTGGGATAGTATGTTTTGTATGGCCCGGTTAACAGATTGAACTTGTAGGTTTCTTCTTTCCTGAGTTTGCCGGTTTCATAGTATTCATACCGGGTGCCGGAAAGCTTTCCGTTCTCATAGTTTTCTTTTATGTGCTCAGTCTTACCATCCGGGTAATAGAAAACCCAGGTGCCTTCCGGGTGCTTGTTCCGATACCGCCTGGATGAAATGAGCTTGTCGGTATCTGTAAATTCTTCGATAACCCAATCCTGACCGTTCAATGAAGGTGATTCTTTTGTCTTAAGCTTTCCGTTAGGATGGTACGAGAGCGCAGAGCCAACTTTGCTTCCTTCTTCGTATTTGAATTTATGCTTGATTGTTCCATCGGCATAGTACCCCGTGTTATCACCATGCAGGCGACCATTCATAAAACCACCTTCCAAAAGTAAATGACCCTCACGATCATAATTTTTGAACTCACCATTTTTGGTTCCTTCCTTCATGGTTGAAACCGTTTCGAGCTGACCGTTATCATAAAATGTTTTGTAATAGCCAGTCATGATCCCATCCGTGTAGTTGCCTTCGGTTTCTACTTTTCCATTTTCGAAGAATGTGCGGGTGATGCCGTTTGGCTTGCCGTGGGCATACATGATCTCTTTTTTCAGATTGCCACTGGTGAAATAATCCCGCACGAGTCCTTCGGGTTTATCTTTTCTGAATACAGTCTCGCTTTTCATGATCCCGTTGTCATAAAACGACTTCACACTGTCGACAAGTAAATCATTTTGGTAGAACGCTTTCTGAATAAACTTGCCATCGCGGTCATAAACTTCCACTGCCCCGTGACGCAAACCGTTAACATATACCATCTTCCTTGAAAGTGTGCCGGTCTCGTTATATTCGGTAAATACTCCTGATTTTTTCCCATTATCGAATGTTCCTTCTACAGCAACTTTTCCGTTCGGGAAGTATTTTTTATAGCCTCCGATCAGCATCTCGTTA
>CAZHQP010000385.1:0-2603 GCA_964534735.1 uncultured Roseivirgaceae bacterium | reverse complement strand
TTAATCCTCTGCAAAGAGTTCGTTGAGAAGAATGGCGGTCGCATCTGGGTGGAAAGCACTGTCGGAAAAGGAAGCACATTCTGGTTTACACTTCCCAAAGCGTAATATCCCCTGATTTTCACATCTTTTAATGTATTTTTGTTCCAGTACCATGGAACAGCAGGCCACTTATTGGGGAAATGTTATCAATGCAACGCGCTCCGTTCTGGGTGGCCTGAAACTCACATTCAAACACATTCTGAAATCAAGAAAGAATGTTGCCATTCAATCGATTACAGCTCCGGGATATTTCAACACTCAATCCGGCATTGCTACGATCCAATATCCTCATGTTTCATTGCCCGTTCCGGATAACGGCCGATATAAATTACACAATGAGATAGACGATTGTATTGTATGTGACAAGTGTGCAAAGATTTGTCCGGTGAATTGCATCACCATCGAACCCATAAAAGCAACCGAAGAGATTGGGAGAACATCAGATGGCACACCGAAAAGAATTTACGCAGCAAAGTTTGATATCGATTTGGGTAAATGCTGCTTCTGCGGCTTATGCACTACGGTTTGTCCGACCGAATGCCTGACCATGACGAAGACCTACGATTTCAGTGTTTTTGATATTCATGAGCATAACTATGCATTCGCGGAAATGACTCCTGATCAGATCACAGAAAAGAAAAAAGCCCTGGAGGAACAACAGAAAACAAAAATCGCTGCCCAAACAGCAACCTCCACAATCACGACAAGCGAAATTCCAAAACCTTCCCGACCGGTTTTCAAGCCCAGGATAAAACCACCCGGAGCATGAGTGTACTTTCAGCCACATTTTATGGATTTGAATTTCTTGCTGCGGCTGCTGCAGTCGGTATTCTTTTCGTTAAGAATGTATTTCACGCGACAATACTGCTCATTGTTTGTTTGCTTTCTCTGGCTGGAATTTTTACGATGTCTGGCGCTGAATTTGTTGCGGTCACCCAGATTCTGATTTACGCAGGCGGAGTGCTGGTGCTGATAATTTTCGGGGTCATGCTTACATCACGCATAGCCGGTAAGCCGTTGATTGTAAAAAATCAATATATTTTTGCGGGTTCACTAACGGCATTGTTCTTTTCAACCTTGCTGATCAGGCTATTTTCAGAACAAACATTTTTTCGGTCTGAAGCTTCTGCAAGTGAGGCATCTGAAAATCCAATAAACCGGCTCGGTATTTCGCTTGTGATTGATTACGCACTACCGCTGGAAGTTGCCGGAATATTATTACTGATTGCATTGATTGGCGCAGCTGTTGCCGCATCATCATTTAACATTTATAAAAATCAATAGGTGGTGGCAATTGAACACATATTGTACCTGAGCGCTGTACTTTTTTCAGTTGGACTGATGATCGTTATTATTAAAAAAAATGCCATCCTCGTGTTAATTGGAATAGAGCTCATGCTGAATGCCGCTAATCTCAACTTAATCACATTTAGCCGCACCAATCCGAATAATCTTACCGGACAATTTTTCTCCCTGTTTGTGATAGTTGTTGCCGTTTGCGAGACCGCAGTCGGGTTGGCTATTATACTACGCGTGTATAAATATTATCAGACTTCGGTTCCGGACGAAATCAATGAATTAAAAGAATAACATTTTGCAGGCAAACTCCACATCAAAATTATTGCTCGGGTTGGTACTCATCCTGCCCTTAAGTTCTTTTGTACTCAGCCTGATCATTCCCGAACGATATTCCTGGGTGGTCAGTATCATTGCCTCAACACTCTTATTGGTTAGTGTCAGCCTTGGATCAGTATTATTCTTTTCAGGAGAAAATATCTATCTGCATTTTGATTGGTTCTCTATCGGCTCACGTGCAATTGATTTTTCTCTTCAGCTTGAATCTTTATCCCGCATCATGATCATTACCGTAACGGTAGTATCATTTCTAGTTCATGTTTACTCCATTGGATACATGGCGGGAGATGCAGGAATCAAACGGTATTTTGCCATGCTGGGATTCTTCACCTTCGCCATGCTGGGTATTGTATTGGCAGGAAATCTGATCCTCATTTTTGTTTTCTGGGAACTGGTCGGATTCTCATCCTACCTGCTCATCGGTCACTGGACCGAAAAACCGGAAGCAGCCAAAGCCGCGCACAAAGCTTTTCTTTACAACCGCATTGGAGATGCTGCATTATTGATAGGAATATTAATGGTGTGGACGAATTTTCCCGCGCTGAATACCACTTCACCTGTCTCAATTCAGTACTCAACCCTGGCGGGGATTTTGATTTTTTGCGGAGTAATAGCGAAATCTGCACAGTTGCCTCTATTCTCCTGGCTTCCGGATGCTATGGAAGGCCCCACACCGGTATCTGCTCTACTGCATGCTGCTACCATGGTTGCTGCCGGTATTTTTCTGCTGATCCGCCTATTTCCATTTTTTACAGATACAGTATTGATTGCCATGGCTGTTACCGGTGCTGTTACCGCACTCTTTGCTGCCATTTGCGCACTTAATCAATTTGATATAAAAAAGATACTTGCGTATTCAACCATCTCTCAGCTGGGATTAATGGTTACTGCCATAGGTGTCGGATCAAAAGATGCTGCACTGCTTCATC
>CAZHQP010000384.1:0-2605 GCA_964534735.1 uncultured Roseivirgaceae bacterium | reverse complement strand
ACCTTTCGGATGCGCTGGCCAAAACTGAGATCAATGCTAAAGGGTTAGCAGTCGCTCCGGGATTTATCAATATGCTGAGCATGGCCGAAAAATCTTTATTGATGGATGGCCGCTCCATGAGCGATATCAAACAAGGTGTAACGCTCGAAGTAATGGGCGAAGGCTGGAGCGCTGGTCCGGCTAAACGAAAAACCAAAAAGCCGGTTGACAGCCTCTGGACAACACTCGATGGCTACTTCAGTTACCTGATGAAAAAAGGGACGAGCACAAACGTTGCTTCTTTTGTTGGCGCAAGCTCGGTTCGTAATTATGTTTTAGGATATGAGAACCGGAAACCAAATGCAGAAGAGCTTCGCCAAATGAAATTGCTTGTGCGCGATGCCATGCACCAGGGTGCCATGGGATTGAGTACTTCATTGATTTACGCTCCTGCTGATTACGCCACAACTGAAGAGATCATTTCATTAGCGCAAACGGCCAGCGAATCTAAAGGTATGCACATTACACACATGCGCAGTGAAAGCGATTACATCCTGAAAGCACTGAACGAAACGTTTCGCATCGCAAAGGAAGCAAAGATCCGAACGGAGATCTATCACTTAAAGATCAATCACGACCGCAACTGGGACAAGATCAATAAAGTACTGGCAAAGATTGACAGCGCACAGAAAACCGGGTTAACGATAACCGCAAACATGTATCCTTACGCAGCCAGCAACACTTCACTCACAGCCCGGCTGCCAACCTGGGTGCAGGAAGGTGGTGCCGCACAAATGCGAAAGCGATTGAAGAATCCGGTAACACGCAAAAAAGTTCTGGAAGAAATGCGGCTCGGCATCCCGACAAAAAACTCGGAACCAAAAAGTGTAGTGATCCTCGGCTTTCGGTTAGACTCACTCAATAAACTTTATCGCGGAAAAAGATTAGATGAGGTTGCGACCCTGCACGGAAAAGATGCCGATGAAACCCTGATCGATCTTATCGTTACTGACCGGTCACCGGGCGCGGGTGTTTATCATCTGCAAACCGAAGACAACGTAAAACGAATTGTTCAGTTGCCCTATGTGAGCTTTGGCTCAGATGGCGCTTCATTCTCCGATTCAAAAGCATTTGACGAATGGGGGACACATCCGCGAGCATTCGGAACGTTCTCTCGAATTCTGGGAAAGTACGTTCGGGAAGAAAAGCTTGTCTCACTTGAAGAAGCTGTTCGTAGAATGACATCCTTGCCCGCTACGAATCTGAAGATAAAAGACCGTGGCAGGTTACAGAAAGGTTACTTTGCCGACATCGCTATTTTCGATCCGAATGAAATCTCGGATAAAGCTACGTACGAAGACCCCAAGCAATATGGTGTCGGGATGAAGTTTGTATTGGTTAACGGAGTTACGGTGTTGAATAACAGTGAGCATACTGGCGCCATGCCGGGAAGAATCGTTCGCGGACCAGGCTGGAAGAAAAAATAATGACGTTCGCTGATCACGTTCTGAAGTTTTACAAGTCGCTTGATCTCTCCAACCACAAGCTTCCGAAAGATGTTGAAGTTTTAAATCCCTACCAGGATAAGACTGCTTTCGGTCTCACCCAAAAGTTTTTCAAAAAGTTTTATAGCGATACTAATTCTCGAAGGATAATCATCGGAATTAATCCAGGGAGGTTTGGTGGTGGTATGACCGGCATTCCGTTTACCGATCCGATCAGGCTCGAAAAGATCTGCGGTATTGAGAATGATCTTGCGAAAAAACCAGAACTATCCTCTGACTTCATTTACCAGATGATTGCTGCTTTTGGTGGTCCTGAAAAGTTTTTTGGCAACTATTTTATCAGCTCAGTTTCTCCGTTAGGCTTTACAAAAGATGGCAAGAACCTCAACTACTACGACATAAAAGAGTTACAAACAGCGATTCAGGATTTTATAACTGAATCAATCCGGAAACAATTGAAATTTGGTATTTCAACAGATATTGCGTTTTGTTTGGGTGAAGGTGACAATTATAAATTCTTATCAAAGCTTAATGCTGAGCAAAAGTTTTTTGAAAAGCTCGTTCCGTTGCCTCATCCGAGATTTATTATGCAGTACCGGAGAAAACGGTTAGATGAATTTATTTCGCTTTACGTAAAAACGTTGGTATAACAATTCGCAGCATCCTCATCATTGATCTGTGTCTTCACACATCAATCCGTAATCTTCCCACTCTCTCATTCGTCTGTGTCTTCAAAGATCAATCCGTAATCTTCTTTTTAACCTCAATTCCATGGTCTGTGTCTTCACAGACCATTTTATTCATACCCAGTTTAACCTCTACAGGGTATTTCGAAGCACTGTGCCTGAGTCTACCTTTGCCGCTCAATTTCCGTAATGAAACCCGAAAAGAAGCCCAAGCGCTGGCAAAAAGTCAGAAAGTTTTTCACCGACATCCACCTGTGGCTGGGCCTGGCAAGCGGATTGATCGTGATTGCCATTTGCTTCAGCGGGACCGTTTATGTTTTCAATACTGAGATCCGGGAAGCTGCGTCACCAGAACTCTATTATACAACTGCACCTGAAAATGCTTCGCCTTTATCGATTGAAGAGCTCGTAAACAAAACCGAAGCAACAACCGGA
>CAZHQP010000383.1:0-2610 GCA_964534735.1 uncultured Roseivirgaceae bacterium | reverse complement strand
ATAAACAAAACGAATGCTGTGGCGACAATCATCCATGCGGTGTCTGCTTTATCAATGCCGGTGGCTTCCTCGGTTGAAAATGAATTGTTGGCCGTGAACAGAGAAACGAGCTGAAGAATTACAAGAACAGAAAAAATTATGATCCAGCGTTTTTTAGGTTTCCCCATAGCCTTAATAGATAAGTTTTAGCTAAAAATGGGAACTTAAGGATCAAAAATGAACCTGATAACGATAAAAATTACTGAAATCGTTTGAAATACGGTTAAATTTTACCCTGCTGGAGTATTTCCAGTATCCTTCAACAGGCGATGTCGCTTTTTCTTTCCGGAAATACTGGCTAAGATTAACATCAGATCCATGTTATGAGAATATTTTGTCTGTTTCTGGCTTTTTCGTGGTCGTATTGCCTTGCGCAGGATGATGTAAATGAGGTGAATAGGAAAATCGCAGCTGAAAAGAATGATTCCCTCAAGATAAACCTGTTACTGCATTCTGCCTGGAACTTTAAGTATTCTCAACCTAATGTTTCACACCAATATCTCAATGAAGCGATTGAAATGTCGCGAACCGGAAGTAAAAAACAACTGGCGAGTGCCTATTATTATAAATCCGCCATTTATTACCTGACATCCAACTATGACAGCGCTCTTCAACTGAGTGATCAGGCCATTGATATTTACAAGCAGCTGAATGATAACTATGGCGTTGCGAGCATCTATAATCTTCGCGGATTGCTTCAGGAAAAGATTGGCGACTACAGTGAAGCGATTGAAAATTATCAAAAGTCGCTTGAGTTTGCTTCTAAAACAGATAATCTTTATGGTCAATCAAATCCGCTTCACAACATCGGACTGATTTATGACAAATTAAAAGATTATGATGCTTCATTAAAATATTTTGAGAGCGCGTTACTGATTCGGGAAAAGATTGGTGACAGCGTTTTGATCGCGCAATCTTTTCAGAGCATCGGGGGATCATACGTTCGATTGGGCGATACATTGAAAGCCATTGGATTTCAGAAGAAAGCAATTGGTTTTTTTAAAGCGAAGGAAAACTGGTATGATCTTGCGCTTTGTTATATAAACCTGGCAGAAATCTATACCGTGCTTAGCCGGTATGATAGTGCAGAAATACTGTTGCTGGAGTCCTTGCGATTAAATACACAAATCGATAATGCCGAAGGAAAAGTTAAGGCCCTGATCAACCTCTCATCTATTTATATCAGAAAGAAAGATTTTGAACGAGCGTCTGCTTATGCCAATCAGGCCATAACACTTGCTACTGAATATAAATTAAAACCCGAGCTTAAGCTGGCGTATATCAACAGTATTGAATCGTATGAAGGCCTAGCAGATCATCGCGCGGCTTTTGCAATTCAAAAGAAACTTATTGCCCTATCTGATAGTTTGCTGAACGATGAAAAAGTCCAGCAGCTTGCCCGGTTGGAAACCCGCTATCAGGTTAAGGAAAAAGAGCAACAGATCTCCGTACAGCAAGCCAGGCTTGGTCAAACCTACCTGATCATTGGAGGACTTATTATTATTGTCGGATTGCTGACGATTATATTTTTACTCGCTCGCAGCCGATTTAGACGGAGACAGCAACTCGCGGAACAGGAAAAACAGCTGGCGGTTCGCGAAGCATTTATCGATGCCACCATTCAATCGCAGGAAAATGAACGTAAGCGTTTTGCGCAGGATTTGCACGATGGCATGGGCCAGCTTATCTCATCGTTGCGGTTAATGGTTAACCGCCTTGATCGAAATACTTCTGTAGAAGAAAAGCTTTCGATTGCAGAACGTTCAGAAACAATTCTGAATGACATGCATACCGAGATCCGCAGCATTGCATTTAATCTTATGCCTCAAACGCTGATTCAGCATGGTCTTGTTCCGGCCTTGCATGAAATGGCTTTGCGACTGAATCAAACAGAAAAAATCCTGGTTACTGTAAAGGGCTTCGACATTCCGGAGCGAATGAATGAAGTACATGAGATTTCATTGTACAGGGTTATTCAGGAGTGGACCAATAATGTGATCAAATATGCCAATGCGTCTAAAATAGAGATTCAACTGGTCGGACATGAAGAAGAAATCTTGATAACCATCGAAGATAACGGAGATGGCTTCGATACATCTATTCTTCAGAACAGCAAGGGTAATGGCTGGAAAAATATCAAGTCGCGCCTTAACCTGATTAAAGGCGAGCTGGAACTCGACTCGCGAAATGGCCGTAAAGGGACAACCTTCATGCTTCGCTTATCATCAGAGGTTGCACGGGTTCACCCGGGTATAAATACCGTTCAGCACGGATAGAAAAAGCGATTTCAATAAGTTTTATTTACCCATATGATCACTTCCGGTATCTTCCGTATTTTTAATGGATTAAATGAATCCAGGCGCATGAAGATATTATTGGTTGATGATCATACAATTCTGCTCGATGGCGTTAAGAGTGTTTTAAGCAGGGAAGATGATCTTGAAATTGTAGGACAGGCCGGAAGCGCAGAGGCTGCACTTGAGTTCCTGAAGAAACAAACGGTTGACCTGATCATTACCGATTACAGTATGCCGGGTATGGACGGCCTTTCTTTGCTGAACACGGTGAAAC
>CAZHQP010000382.1:0-2619 GCA_964534735.1 uncultured Roseivirgaceae bacterium | reverse complement strand
TTCGTGGATTACGGGGAATGTTGATCGCTTATTGATTAACACTACTGCAGAGCTCTCCCATGTTGGGAACGTAATCGGGTTAAAGTCGGCCAATAGTTATGTGTATGGTCAGATCTTTAAGCAAGAGACCGAGAACGACATCTTCTCGCGTAATTTTATCTATTTATACCCGCGAACAAAAATTTACCCGTATGCCATGCTATGGCTTCAGAATTCAAAGCGATTGGGAATCAGGTTTAGGTACCAGGCAGGCCTCGGAGTTACCTATCGGGTTATGCAGGCAGTGGGGCAAACTGTAAAAATATCAGCTACAGTCACTCAGGAAGAAACGAGGTATAACGGATCTGATTTTAACATTGAGCCTGCAAATCCGGATAGAGATGAAGTGAGAGCCTGGCGTGCAACGATCAGGCTATTTGGCTCTCATCAACTGATCGGGAACCGTATAGTATTTCATTATGAGACCTGGTATCAATCTGCCATTGGCGATCGTAACAATTGGCGGTACTATCTGAATGCATCAATGGATGTTCCGTTTTCCAAGCACTTTTCATTCCGGTCAGCAGTTTTATACAGCCATGAACAAGTTGTGCTTGCACGTATCAAAAGAGATGACAAAATAGTAACCTTTGGATTAACCTGGTCGAATTTTTAATCTTAGAAATTATGAAAATAGCAATTATCGGTAGCGGAAATGTTGGAGGTGGATTGGCACTTGGCTGGATGGAAGCCGGTCATGAGGTAGTTTTTGGAGTACGAAGCGGTCGTAATTTTAAAGGTAGTCAGGTTGAAGATCTGCAAAATGTGAAGGCACTATTGATCCCCGAAGCGGCATCGTGGGCGGAAGTTTTGGTTATTGCTGCTGTACCACAGGCGGTCCACGAAATTGCCAACGCGATTGGTGACGTAAGCACGAAGGTTGTCATTGATGCAATGAATTCATTTCGTTTTAAGCCGGAACCTTTTCAGAATACGACAGAAGCACTGCTGAACCTGACTAATTGCCAGGACGTTGTAAAATGTTTTAATACAACCGGTGCGGAAAATTTGGCTAATCCTGTCTACTCCGGAAAAGGTATAGATATGTTCTATGCGGGAGACAGTGAAAAGGCCCGGAATGTCGCGGAGCAACTTGCCAAAGATCTGGGATTCGAAAACGTTTACAACTTTGGCGGCAATGATAAGGTTAATCTTTTGGAGCAATTTGCACTAAGCTGGGTTAACCTGGCCATCGGGCAGGGATACGGCAGAGGTATTGCATTTAAGGTTTTGAAACGCTGATTCTGAATTGCAGATTCAGACGATATTAAAATAAATCAGCAGTAAATAGGCTATCATAATCAGCACGATCGCTACATGCAGAAACAGCCAGACCCGCTGGTACAAGGGTCGGTTTATCCAGGAAATTTTCGGGTTAAAGGGATCAAAAATCAGCGCAATTCCGAAGTTCGACATAGCGGATCCGATCTCTCCAAACATCAGAAAGTAAAGTCCAAAGGCTATAAAAGCAATATACATCCCGCGGCTAAACAAGATCGTTTTATCTTTTGGGCTGGAGTTTTCCTGAATGGAGTTTTCCTGAATAGTTGTCATACATAATTTTCCTCCGTTAGTCACACGAAGCGCTTGAAAATTACAGGCGCTGACAGCTTACTTAAAATTATTTGCTGCGTGTAATAAATGGGTTGGTTAAACAACTTACTATACAGCAAGTTAAATCGATCGTTTTAAAATGATCTTGCCGGACATGAACATTTTCTGCTTTCAGGGGTTATAAGGAGTCGAAGGCAGGATGATGAATTCAGAAGAAGAATTTACAAAGCTTATTCAGGAGCATAAAGGGATCATCTATAAAGTGATTCGCCTGTACGTGCGTCATGAAGAGGATGAGCAGGATCTCGCCCAGGAAATACTTTACCAGGCCTGGCGTTCTATGCCCGGTTTTAAAGGCAACTCTAAATTTTCTACCTGGCTTTACCGGGTTGCGCTGAATACCGTGCTCTCTTTTAAACGAAGGCCGCAACTTGTCGTGCCACACGATGATCTGGCAGCGTTAAAAACATCTGCCGAAACAGTCAGGCCTTCTGATGATGCCGAAGCGCTTTATGTGGCCATCCGGGAGTTAAATGAAGTGGACAGGATGATCATAACCCTGCATTTGGAAGGATATGAAAATGAGGAGATAGCCGACATGACAGGTCTCACTAAAAACAATACAGCCGTGAAGCTTCATCGTATAAAAGAAACATTAACCAAAAGTTTAAAATGAATAAGGATTTTCGGGAAATATGGAAGGTCCTTGATGCCGAGAAACTACGAAAGCCTCTTGCAGGTGAAATCGTGGTACCCAAACGATCCAAACATCCGGTTCAGAAGCTCAGGAATGGTTATCTGATAAGCACAGGAATGTCGATAATATTGCTAATAGGATTTGTTATCCTGTTTTTTCTTTTCCAGGAGCCGCTGGTCAGAGCCAGTCTGGCACTTGTTGTTGTGTGCTATGTATTTTTCCTGGTGACAAATTTATCTGCGTATTGGAAAATAGGAGTACCGCTGCCCGTTGACCAAAGTTTGCGGGCAACATTAAATCACACAGTTGAATTCGTTAAGCTTAATATC
>CAZHQP010000381.1:0-2642 GCA_964534735.1 uncultured Roseivirgaceae bacterium | reverse complement strand
TCATAGTTGAAAATTTAATACGGTCTGAACGTTTTATCAGCGATAACCTGAAAGCTAAAATATATTCTTCACAATTCTGGACTTTGTGCGTAAGCTCGCTGCTATTCTTCGCGAGCTTCAACATGATCATTCCTGAGCTGCCGGAATATCTGACACGCTTAGGCGGTGCAGAATATAAAGGATTGATCATTGCACTCTTTACCTTAACGGCCATGGCTTCCCGACCCTTCAGCGCGAAAATTGCTGATTCGGTGGGACGAAAATCTGTAATGGTAATAGGGCTGAGCTTCTGTGTTATCATTAGTTTTCTGTATCCAGTCGTAACCTCACTTGCCGGCTTCCTGGCACTTCGTTTTGCACATGGTTTTTCAACCGGATTCACCCCAACCGGAACAACCGCATTAGTATCCGACATTATTCCGAAAAACAGGAGAGGGGAAGCAATGGGTATCCTGGGCACAGCCGGAAGTGTGGGAATGGCCGCAGGGTTAGCGATTGGACCAAGCCTGGCGAATGACTTTGGTTTAAATGTGATGTTCTACACATCATCTGCTACTGCCTTCTTGTCGGTTTTGATCTTGTCCGGAGTTCGTGAAACGCTAATCAAACGGCAAAAGATTTCAATTCGGGTTTTGAAAGTGCATAAGCGGGAGTTATTTGAACCGAGAGTAATCGTTCCGTGTATTGTTATGCTGTTAACGGTGTATGCGTATGGGGCGATTTTTACATTAACGTCAGATCAATGTGTTTATTTAGGAATAGAAAATAAAGGCCTGCCTTTCGTATTTCTTACAATCTTTTCTCTATCCATCAGATTGGTTGCCGGAAAGGCTTCTGATATTTATGGTCGGAAAATAATTGTAATTATATCGTCTTTGGTAGTCGCATTTTCCATGATTCTGTTGGCAATAGCCGACACACCGGTGATGATGTTAATTGCAATGAGTGTGTATGGATTAGGTCAGGGGATGACTTCACCCACTTTACTAGCCTGGGCAACCGATTTGAGTGTAGAGAAATATAAAGGAAGAGGAATTGCGAGCTTATACATTTTTATGGAGCTGGGCATTTTCTTCGGTGCTATAATCTCAGGGTTTGTTTATGCGAATGATCCCGCAAACTTTTTTATAGCATTTTTAACATGCAGCTTATTGTCGTTAACTGCCTTTGTGTACTTACTTTTTCTGAAAACCCCAAAGGGTAAAAAGACACACGAGCTTATCGAACCCATAACCGAACCGATATGAAAAAAGTATTTCTTTACCTGTTTGTCCTTTCCGGGATTGGTGTACTGGCAGCAGATTATAGTAATGCGCAGCTTATGTATCTCATTTGCAAGCCTGCCATTATGATAACACTGGCGTTGCATTACTGGATGATAATGCGCGAAAGTCATGAGCCGCTTTCAAAACCGCTGATTTTCGCTATGTTGTTTTCATGTGCGGGCGATATTCTGCTCATGCTACAGGCAAAAGATGAGAAGTTTTTTATGTTCGGACTGGGTGCATTTCTGGCAGCACACATTTTCTATATCCTCACCTACAAGCAACATCAGTCGAGCGATACAACAAACGAGCTGCAGGGCTTGCAAAAAATCCGGTTTGCTTTCCCGATTGTTTTATCCGGTTCTGGACTGGTTGTGATTTTGTATAACCGTTTAGGCGGATTGAAAATTCCGGTGCTGATCTATGCAGCTGTGCTTACTGGGATGGTGCTCGCTGCACTTTTTCGGTTTGGAAAGACAACCACGGCAAGCTTTGCAATGGTATTTGGCGGAGCAATTTTATTTATGATCTCTGACTCACTGATTGCGGTGAATAAATTCCTGGAGGTTTTGCCAATGGCCGGTTTCTGGATCATGGCCACTTATATTGCTGCGCAATATTTAATTGTCACCGGACTTTCAAAACATAAAAATTAAAACCGTCATGAGGTCTTCCTGAGCGGAGTCGAAGGAAGTCAAAGCATGACGGTTTTAAAAAGGATAATTATAACAATGTAATCGTTGAAGTAATCGGAACGCTCAATGCGCGTGAGATCACGCAATTCTTTTCAGCACCTTTAACAATCTCTTCAAATTTTTCTTTCGAAATACCGGGCACAGTTCCTTTGATCTCCAGGTGACTTCCGGTTACAGTAAGATTTTCAAGTGTGATAGTGGCTACCGTATCCAATGAAGTTGGAGTAAAACCTGCCTGACCAAGTCCTGCACTAACCGCCATCGTAAAACAACCTGCGTGTGCTGCGCCTAACAATTCTTCCGGATTGGTTCCTTTTCCGTTTTCAAAACGGGTACCAAATGAATATTGAGATTTATCGAGAACCGTGCTTTGTGTTGAAAGATTGCCTTTGCCTGCTTTCAAGTCACCTTCCCAGTGTGCGGATGCTGTGCGTTTCATAAATTCTATTTAAGGTTTGAATGTCTAAGATAAACCCTTAAACGCGAAGGATTGTTCCTAAAATCTATAAAAAACAAAAGGTGCAGATTTCTGCACCTTTCGAGCTGTTTAAAAATATAAACATTACATTTTCTTAATACTGCCACTTCCACTGGCATCCGAATTAACCCGTGCAGGATTGCCTTTATAGCGAACAGTTCCGCTTCCGCTGATTTCTGCGTCAAGGTCTTTGTTAACCGTGAT
>CAZHQP010000380.1:0-2644 GCA_964534735.1 uncultured Roseivirgaceae bacterium | reverse complement strand
AACCGGACTTTCTTCTTCTGAGGTGACAACTTCTTTATCTTCTTCCTCTTGTGGTTGAGGCTTTACTTCTTCCTTCTGCTGCTCTTCCTGCTTCAGCATTTCTTCCTTTTCCTGATCGGGCTCATTAGTACCAATAGGCTCATCGGGAGTTTCACCATAGCCTTGAGGATCATATCCAAGAATAAGCTCATCGCCCCGACCGCCCAACGGAGGATAAGGTGCTTTCCACGCAATCGTGAACAACAGGATGAAAAACAGGACGGCATACATCCCTAGTGTGGAAGCTGCTGCGATAACTTTGTTATTCTTTTCCTTTTGCGATGCCATAGTTAAAAAGTTAATCTACTATGCTTATATGATGCAAAAACTGCACCGTTATCATACGGTGCAGTCAAAATTCTTATCTATTTCAAAAGCGTTAGTATTTCAGAACCCAGAGGGCGTCTGTAAATTCAGCTTTCTTCGAATCGGCTATTTGCTGGGCCGCTGCAAATGTGTCTGCATCTGCAATGGTCAACCTGTAAAACTTATACTTTCTGAACGGAGGGATCAGCTTCGTGCTCACTCCTTTCGCAGCCAGTTTTTTCGAATGGTCAACCAGCAAGTCATCATCCACTGCGCTGGCAGCCACTACATAGTAACGGCCTGTACGCTCCGTCAGTATTTCAAACATACCAACTTTTGACGCATTCGCTAATGAATCCGCCTTTCGCTTCTCGGCATCAAGCCTTGCCTGCAACGCAGCTTGTGCAGCCGTTGTACTGTCTGCAAGGTGCTTCTTGCGGGCATCTTCAAGCTTGGCCTTGTCAGCCTTCTCTTTATCGGCTTTCGGTTTATACACTACAAAGTACCAGGCAGCGCCAACCGCCAGCAATACAATTACAAGTATACCCAATACCTTAGGCCATACCGGAGCAGGCTCTTCTTCAAAAGGATACTCAGTTGGTTGCTCACTGGTTGTAGTCTCCTCGTGATATTCTTCGTTAACAGTTTCTTGTTGCTCAGGCTCAGTTGACGAATAAACAGTTGTGGTTTCAACAACCGTTGTGGTTTCTTCAACTCGGTCTAACGGCTTGTACTCAATGTCCGGTAAACCAAAGGTATCATCCGAAGAATCGTTAGACTTGTTGAGATTCTCATTGGTCTCGTCATCGGTAGGTTTCTTTCGTCTTGCCATGAAGGTTAAAAAGTTGGTAACATACAAAATTAAGCGAATTTTCGAGGCCTACAAACTTTAAGCCGCGAGGCTTTTATCCATCATCACTTAAACTTCCACGTTATACCTCCCATCGCCTGAAAGCCTCTCGCTGGATAATTTAAAAATAGCGGATACTTATTCGAAGCAATGTTGTTCAACTGAACAAATGCCGAGAAAGAATCCGAGATCAGGTATTCTGTCTTAAAGCTAAGATCAAATGCGGCATCAAGTGTAACTGTTTTATTATCAGTCCAGTCATACGCTTTCATCCCGCCCTGCGCAATCATGTCGAGATTGAAGATGAACTTCTTGAATAAGTTATAGGAAGCACCAGCCGTAACCCGATACGTTGGCTTATGCCATGCTTCATTCAAATCGTTGGTGCTGCTGGCCGTAAACATATCATCAACGCTATATGCAAAATAATCGCCCTGCAAAGAGAACCGGGCAACATCTGAATACGTAAAGAGAAGGTTTGCATAGAAGTTGGTTCTCTTGGTTGTTCCGAGATCATAGTTCACGAAGAACTGCGATTGATCAGTCGGGCTATTCATGAAATAATACATGTTCTCAAGCGAAGCGAACGAAATCCCCGCTCCCGCCAAAACTTTTCCGCCCAACTTGGCGCGGATACCCGCATTCAAATCAAATTTCTTATTGGTATGGAATGTTGCAATTGATGGCATCAGCCAGATGTTCTCGTTCGACAATGTTTGCAGCGAGACTTTCTCCATTCCTCCTGACAACGAACCCACAAAGTCAACCACATCATTCAGCGCGTAAGTAAGCTTTACATCCGGATAGAAGTGAAAATCTTTTCCGTCAAGCGAATCATTTTCCAGCGCAACAGTCGCCCCTACCTGCAGGTAGAAATCACTTTCGGTCTTAAATGAATAATATCCATTTACCTGAAAGAGATTCCGGGCCTTAGCTTCCACATCAACATCTTTGCGATTAATGATCGAATAGTCTGCTCTTAAATTAATGGCCTGCTCATCGGTGATCTTGTATGCACCTTTGAACAAAAAATCCACTGTGCTTTCTTTCGCTTCAAACTTATCGTTGATGAAGCTGAAGTTACCACCCAACTGATACGAGAAATCTGACTTCTTCGCATTCATGAGCTGCGCACCCAGGTTGAATAATGTATAGGCTTGCTTGATGTCACCCCGATCGATTTCCGTTCCTTTCGGATAACCGTAAAAATGCGTGCTGCGCTGCTCGATTCCGATGTTTGCACCAAATGCAAGCTCTTTGCTGAATGTTTGTGCAAATGCGGATACTCCCGTTGTTGCCGAGCCGGAATTCTTTCCATCCACCGGCCCTTTTCCCGCACGATTTAAGTACACATGTGCACCAAGCAATTTCTTTTTATCAGGCTTATTGGTAATGAATCCATCAAGGTATTGCGAAGCATAGTTACCTAACCCTATGCTTAAATATCCG
>CAZHQP010000379.1:0-2664 GCA_964534735.1 uncultured Roseivirgaceae bacterium | reverse complement strand
TTAACTGACTACGAAGTGCCCTGGGCGAGGGATAGTAGCGGAAAGCCCACGCGCCTCGCGTGGCTTGTAGCGAAAAGCCCGGTGGCCCCGATAGCTATCGGGGCCACGCCCCCAAAATATACCGCTGTTAACTTCGTTAGAATCATGTTTGATTGATTGTCCGTGATACGCTGCAAGATTACTGATTTGCTGCTAACTTTGAATCATGAATTTTAATCTTTTATGAAGAGACTGGTGTGGATTTTTTGGATGACTCCGCTGCTTTGTGCTGCCCAACTGGCGGAGCCGATTCAATTTCAGGATAAGACATACGACTTTGGCGATGTGCCCGAAATGGAAGGCCCTGTGAAATATGAGTTTACGTTTACGAACCGTGCCGACAGGCCCATCAAGATTTTGGCGGTGCAGCCATCGTGTGGGTGTACTACGCCCGGCTGGACGAAGGAAGCGGTAGAGCCCGGCAAGACTGGCGTGATTAAGGCGAGCTTCGACCCCAAAGGAAGACCAGGATATTTTAATAAGTCGCTGACCATTGCAACGGATTTTGATGCCAACCCAATTGTGCTGCAGATTAAAGGCAATGTGGTGGACCGCAAATCGGATAAGGGTCCGTATGACTTGGTAGTAGAGAATGGCAACTTACGGTTTCGCAACAGTTCGTTTAATGTGGGCAAGGTATTTATCAATAAGCCCGCCAGTGTCACCGAGTTTCCGGTGTACAATGCAGGCAATGACACGATTAAGCTATTGCAGTTGCAAGCGCCCGCACATTTGAAGGTAGCAATGTCGCCACTGCCACCACACAGCCGTGGTGTGTTGAAGATTACATTTGATGCTCGCCTTAAAAATCAGTTTGGCTTTGTGACGGATGGCTTTGCGATGACTACCAATGATCGGAAGAAACCCGAGAAACCATTTACCTTTTATGCAACCGTAGAAGAGAGCTTCGGAGCGTTGACACCGGAAGAGCAGGCGAAGGCCCCGCAACTGACTGTCGATACTTATCAGGTAGACATGGGGCGGATGCGCAATGCTATTGCCGTGCAACGCAAAGTGAAATTGAAGAATCGCGGGAAGAAAGAACTGCAACTGCGTTTTGTGCAGAGCAACTGTAGCTGCCTGACTTTAAATCTTGGCAAGAAATCGTTGAAGCCGAACGAAGAAACAGATTTAGAAATGACGCTGGACCCGACCGGACGGGAGGGACTACAGAATAAAGCGATTACCATTTACTCCACGGATCCGATGAACCCCGTTCAACGGATTTTGGTGAAGGGGTATATTCAAACGGATAATTAGCTATTTGATTTATTTGTGGGAAGCAACGATTGTTCTTTTTTTAACTGGACGAATAAATCGGATGGCACTTACTTTTCGATAGATAGGACCGCTTGATCGGGTGATTTCAGCGATATAGTCGATTACATCATTGGCGGTTTGAATAAGTCCATTGTGTCCATCAATCAGTTGTGCGCAATGCTGGCGCGCGTTGTTCAGAGAAAGCTCTGCAAATACCACTGCGTTGTGTTTACTCTGTAATTCTTGCAGCACCAACTTGAGCATGATTATTTTTAGATCCAGATTATTGGGCAGGTAATTGGGTTCAATTGTAACTGTTTGGATGAGTTGATCAAACTGATCGATTACTTTCGAGTGATTAACCGTCTGTGAGTAGTAATCGCTTTTAGGTGTGCCGATGGTTTTGTTGCTGTTTACTTTTTTAGGTGCCTTTCGCGAGCTGCTTTCTTGAATCTCTTTTACTTGACCGAGCGCTTTCTTGATTGTTTGAGGTGACGCCTTGGCTGCGCTTAACTCTTTCAATACGTTGTTGGTAAGTTGGGCAATAGGCTGGAAAGAAACGTCACGCAAACGCAGTGACTTTGCCAGTTTCATTTTACATTCTTTCGCTTCCTCCAAAGCCTGACGGCAGGTTGATAATTGTTGATACAGTGCGGCCGGTTGCAGGTTGATGCTTTCGGGGCGATACACTTTCTCCAAGTCAATGCATAAGCTAACCAACTGATGGAAGGCTGCGATATTTTTAGCATGTTCAGTTTCCTGCAAGTCAGACATGGTACGATGCGGTTTTAAATTTCTAAAAATCACATGCATAATACGTGCCATGAAAAAAGTGCGAATGGAGCTAGATTTTGAGGGGTACTCCCTTTATGTATTTTTATTTCGTAAAATGACTAACGATATATAACGACATTTAGTGCAGTTGCTTTTAGCAAATAGGTTTTTTGTTAAATGACAACACAAAAAAACAGGAGCGAAGCACTGAATTTAAGTGCCGATGAGTTAAGGTTATGGTTACCTTTATGACTGTTGAAATACACTAACGTCAAATCACAAGCTCAATCCTATCCAGTAAAATGATCATTGCGAATCCGTCATTGTTTTGTAATTTGATTTCTGATCAGATTATATGAAAGCGTTTGTGTTGTGTATTCTTCTTTTAATTCTCTTCAGTTTCAAAAGTGCCGAAAGGTTCGTTTCTGATACTGCAGCTAAATGCAAACCTTATTTTAATTTCGATCAGGTGGTGCATTACAAGTTTGTTTTGCCTGAAGATGAAAGTTTTACTTCGATGGAAGATTACGTGTTGGATTCTATAGAAGATTATGCTGAAAGAGCGAAAGTCGCTGGCATTCGGAGGTTCTT
>CAZHQP010000378.1:0-2692 GCA_964534735.1 uncultured Roseivirgaceae bacterium | reverse complement strand
CAGATTCGAAAGTGAATCGTCTGCAACAAGCTCTCCTTTGTTAATAACAATTACGCGATCGCACAACGCAGAAACTTCCTGCATGATGTGTGTGGAGAAAATAACGGTTTTGTTTCTGCTGATGTTTTTGATCAGGTTTCTGATCTCGAGGATTTGATTCGGATCTAGTCCGGTGGTAGGCTCATCCAGAATCAACACTTGCGGATTGTGGATCAATGCCTGCGCCAGGCCCACGCGCTGACGATATCCTTTTGATAACGTTTCAATTTTTTTGTTCTGCTCAACAGTCAAACCGCACAGCTCAACCATTTCATGTACCCTGCTTTTCAATTCTGAGCCACTAAGTCCGTAAAGCTTACCAATAAAGCTGAGGTACTCATGCACATACATGTCGGTATAAAGCGGATTGTGCTCCGGCAGGTAGCCGGTAACTTTCTTAACCTTTAACGGCTCGCTGGTTACATCAAACCCGGCTACAAAAACTTCGCCTGACGTAGGCGGCACATACCCGGTCGCGATCTTCATGGTAGTAGACTTACCGGCACCGTTCGGCCCGAGGAACCCAACAATCTCGCCAGCTTCTACCCGGAACGAGATAGCATTCACTGCCTTCTGGGAACCGTACTGCTTTAAGAGATTTTTAACAATCAGCGACATATTTCGAGGTCACAAAACTAAAGAATTTTATGATTTACGGGTTAGATTTGCGGTCGCCCGGTCACTTTAAAACATCCTGGCTTATTAATTGCCATTTTACCTCAGATAATTACCGCTTAACCGCCTGTCATGAAGAAAATATTCCTGCTCATTGCTGTTGCTGCCTCTCTTACCGCTGCTGCTCAAACCAAGCCCGGCTATGCAATTGATTTTAAGATAAACGGGTTGCACGACTCCACTGTTTACCTCGGATACTTTTTTGCAGAAAGCACTTACATCTGCGACACTGCAAAGGTTAACAGCAAGGGTGAGTTTACGTTTAACGGAAAAAAACCGTTACCTCAAGGCTGGTACTTTTTTGTCTATCAAAAATCAAGAAAGTTTGATCTTATGATTGGGCCAAACCAGCACTTCTCCGTTGAAACCGATACAGCTGAATTCAGAAAGCCTGTAAAAAAAATAACCTTTAAAAACGACATTGATAACACGCTGTACTACGACAATCAGGCGTTTCTTGCTGAGCTTGGAAAAAAAGCAGAGCCATATGCCAAAATCTTACAGGATAGCACCCTGAAAGACGAAGCGAAAAAGAAAGAAGCACAGGAAGCCTGGAAGAAGCTGGGCGAAGAAGCTGAAGCGTATCGCGATAATATTATTGCCAGGCATCCGGAAACATTTACCGCAAGGCTTTTTAAAACAAGTCGGACTGTCCATGTTCCTGATCCGCCAAAACGCGCTGACGGCTCAATCGATTCCTTGTACCAGTTAAAATATTATCGTGAACATTTCTTCGACAACTTCGACCTGGCCGATGATGCATTATCGCGCGTGGACAGGCCGATCTACAATAAAAAAGTTGCCGAATACCTCGACAAGCTTTATGCACAGCATCCGGATACGATCATGAATGCGATTACCAAAATCGTAGCCATGGCCAAAAAGAACCCGGAAGCTTACAAGTTTATCGTGTGGACGCTTACCAATAAGTATCTGACACCGGAGTTCATGGGCATGGATGAAGTGTTCGTGCAGATCTATTACAAGTACTATGCTTCAGGCGAAATGGATTTCTGGACAAACGAGAAATACCGGAAAAGCCTGAAAGATCAAGCCGAGAAATACTGCAAAAGCCTGGTCGGCAGAACCGGGCCAAACTTAATGATGCAGGATGAGAATTTCCAGCCGCGCTCGCTGTACGATATCAAAGCAAAGTATACAATCCTCTACATCTATGACCCGGATTGCGGAAGCTGTAAAAAGGAGTCGCCCGTGCTGGTGAGTTTCTACAATAAGAATAAAGTGAAGCTCAACGTGGAGGTTTTTGCGGTAAGTATTGATACTTCGATGGTTAAGATGCGGAATTACATCAAAGAAATGGGTATGAAATGGATCAACGTAAATGGTCCCCGCACTTATATGAAAGTCTCCTATCATGAGCAGTACGATGCCGAGTCTACACCGACCATTTATATTCTCGACAGTAATCATAAGATCATAGGCAAAAAACTTCCAGCCGCCAAGATCGAAGAGTTCCTGATCAATTACGAAAAGATGCTGAAACGCAAGACGGCTATGAAAATACCCGACCGCGTACCGTTTGATTGCAGCAAGCTGAATGCTAAGCCTCCGATCAAATCATAATTCAAGACATTAAAATGACGCTTCAGGGCAGAAATTATACCTGCATTAAGCCTTTTGTAACATTTTTCACTTTTTTTGAGTCTTACGTGCAACTATTCGCCCGTATTGGAGTATCTACTGTATTATAAACCTGTTGTGTAATGGCATTTTTTGACAAGATTTTAGGAAAGAGCAAGAAAAAGGAACTGAAGGCGAAATGTCCGATCACAAAGGAGAACATTGAACACGGTTTCGGATACATGCTAACGACTTCACAGATTGTGAGCTCCCGCAAGTTTTGGGATATGGTAATGACCGAACCGGAAACACTTTCGTATACCGTATCGCACTTTAAAAATCAGCAGAGCGGCACCCAGATGCGCAGCCTGATCTTTGAAAAACACAGCTCGGTTGA
>CAZHQP010000377.1:0-2701 GCA_964534735.1 uncultured Roseivirgaceae bacterium | reverse complement strand
AGTAGGTGATCCTGCAAAACGTCAGGCCATTACAAACCCGAAAAACACCGTACAATCCATCAAGCGCTTTATGGGCAAAAAATTTGCCGAAGTAAGCGGTGAGAAAAAAATGGTTTCGTACCAGGTGGAAAGCGGTAACAACGACACCGTGCGTGTTCGCATTGGTGACCGCTTGTATACCCCACAGGAAATTTCTGCAATGATCCTTCAGAAAATGAAGAGCACAGCAGAAGATTATTTAGGAACAACTGTAACGGAAGCTATCGTTACTGTGCCTGCATACTTCAATGATGCAGAACGCCAGGCAACAAAAGAAGCCGGACAGATTGCAGGCCTTGATGTGAAACGGATCATCAACGAGCCTACTGCCGCTGCTTTAGCATACGGATTAGATAAGAAAAACAAAGACATGAAGATCGCTGTCTATGATTTAGGCGGTGGAACATTCGATGTTTCAATATTGGAATTGGGCGATGGTGTATTTGAAGTAAAATCTACCAATGGTGATGTTCACCTGGGTGGTGATGACTTCGATATGCGCATTATGAACTGGCTTGCCGATGAGTTCAAGGCTGACAAGAACATCGACTTGCGTAAAGATCCGATGGCACTTCAGCGTTTGAAAGAAGCTGCTGAAAAAGCAAAAATTGAACTTTCAAGCTCAAATGAGACTGAGATCAACTTGCCCTACATCACTTCTGTTGACGGAGTGCCTGAGCACTTGGTGAAAAAGCTTTCTCGTGCAAAATTCGAGCAACTGTCTGATGATTTGATCAAGAGAACACTTGAGCCTTGTAAGAAAGCAATTGCTGATTCCGGGTATTCTGTAGGTCAGATTGACGAAGTTATTTTGGTTGGTGGATCAACCCGTATTCCAAGAATACAGGAAGAAGTTGAAAAATTCTTCGGCAAGAAGCCTTCAAAAGGTGTTAACCCGGACGAAGTTGTTGCCGTAGGCGCTGCAATCCAGGGTGGAGTATTAACCGGTGAAGTAAAAGATGTATTGTTGCTTGACGTAACACCTCTTTCGCTGGGTATCGAAACTATGGGCGGTGTGTTCACCAAACTGATCGAGTCAAATACAACTATTCCTTCCAAGAAATCTGAAGTATTCTCGACTGCATCGGATAACCAGCCCTCGGTAGAGATCCATGTGTTGCAGGGTGAGCGCGAGCTTGCTCAGTACAACCGGACAATTGGTCGCTTCCATTTAGATGGAATTGCACCGGCACAGCGCGGTGTTCCGAAGATTGAGGTTGTATTTGACATTGATGCGAACGGTATCCTGCACGTGTCTGCAAAAGACCAGGGCACCGGCAAAGAGCAAAAAATCCGTATTGAAGCATCAAGCGGGTTGACTGACGCTGAGATTCAGAAAATGAAGCAGGAAGCGCAAGCCAATGCAGAGTCTGACAAGAAGGAGAAAGAAAAGGTTGACAAGATTAACCAGGCTGATTCCCTGATCTTCCAGACTGAAAAGCAATTGAAAGAGTTTGGCGACAAACTTTCAGAAAACAATAAAGCTGCCATAACCAGTGCATTGGATAAACTGAAAGAGGCTCACAAAAGTCAGAATCTGACTGCAATTGACGCTGAACTTGCTAACCTGAACAATGCATGGCAGGCTGCTTCGCAGGAAATGTATGCAGCCAGCAATGGTGGTGCGCAACAGGGTGCAAATCCTAATGCGGATAGCAGCAACAGCAGCCAGAATACATCAGCTGATGGAAATACAACTGATGTTCCGTTCGAAGAAGTAAACGATAAGAAGTAATCTCGGAACCCTTGAATATAGATGAAAGCCCCGCCATGCGGGGCTTTTTGTGTTTTAGGTTAAATGCGTGAGTCTTGTAAATCGTATGTTGCTGCCTACCTTAGCAGATTAGCATGGGCAAGACTATACTCTATTTCCGGTTCATTAACCTGCGTAAGCTGACCGGGTGAAACATGAAGAACTTCTGCATAAATCCTGAGTCGCTCTTGCGGAATTTCTTCCGGGTCATCCGGATAAAGAAACCTGTCGCGATTAAAGGTTGCCTGAGAAATGCCATATCGGGCTTCAAGCAGTTTGCGGATTCCTTCAATGGATACATAGCCTGGCTGAATGCTGAGGTAATGATTGATTTGGTATTTGAATTTGGATGGGCTCATAATACTGAATTAATTATTCCTGATTGATGAATAAAGTAATCAAAAATGAAGTAAAAATACAATATCCAAGCTATAACAGTTCGTGGGAAAATGGGCCATTTCCGCATAATTCGTTCTAAAATTGCGCTATGCAACTTCACATCGGCAAGGAAATTGAAAAAATATACCAGAATTCGGGAATGAAGCTGTCAGAATTCGCAAAACGCATCAATACCAGTTCGCGAAATGTATATTCAATTTTTGAACGGCCGGAGATCAAGACCGATCAGTTGGCTAAAATCAGTGAGGTTCTGCGCTTCAATTTTTTCTCGCTGTACATGACTTCTAAAAAGTCGCACGTTGCCGAACCACAGGAAACGTATTCAAATGCGAACAATAAAATCACAATCACTCTTGAGCTGGACGGAAAGCAGACTACGTTAGACGAGCACATCCGGAAGATCACCGCGATTAACGAACTGTTGTAAGCCTCTGCCCAACGTTCAATTCCTTACGTCCTCTCAATTATTCATACAATCAGGAATAATTAATTCAGTATTATGAGCCCATC
>CAZHQP010000376.1:0-2725 GCA_964534735.1 uncultured Roseivirgaceae bacterium | reverse complement strand
TTACCATCGCCATGATGATGACCACCGTTTTGCTTTCTTATTTTCTAATCTACAAGCTGAAATGGAACCTGGTATTTGTTGTGCTGATCTTATTATTATTTGGGACAATTGAGATCTCATTCTTCATTACTAATGTTGTCAAGATTAAGGAACGCTGGATGTTCCTGTTCTTTGAGTTGCTGATCTTCACGGTGATGTATACGTGGTATTATGCCCGTAAGATCAACAACCGATTTGTAAAATTTGTGGAGCTCGGTAAATACACAACCTTAATTCGCGAATTGAGTGAGGATGATTCCATTCCCAAGTTTGCCACACATCTCATTTACTTAACGAAGGCTAATTACCGCGAGCAGATTGAAGAGAAAGTGATCAAGTCCATTCTGTCCAAGAAACCCAAACGGGCAGATGTATACTGGTTTCTGCACATTCACCGCACCGATGAACCCTACACCTTAAGCTATGATGTTTCGGAGCTCGTTGATGACAAGATCATCAAAGTAAATATCCATATCGGCTTTAGGGTGCAGGCACGATCTGAGCTTTTCTTTAAACGAATTGTTCAGGAGCTTGTGTCACAGAAAGAACTCAATCTTCACGTCCGACCGGACGGCTCAACTAAATACAACCATGAGCCCGACTTTAAATTTGTTGTGCTGGAAAAATTCCTGTCGGTAGAAAATGAATTTACACTGAAGGAAGGCTTACTGCTGAATGGATATTTTTATCTCAAACATTTCGGACAAAGTGATGAGCGGGCATTCGGTTTGGATAAAAGCGATGTAATCATCGAGCAGGTTCCGCTGGTGTATCACAGTGCTCCAACCATTGAACTTACCCGAAAACGAATTGATCATTAATCTGAATAATCATATGAAAAAATTTAGCTCACTGGCATTGTATTGCCTGCTCAGTTTTAGTGCGCCTGTCATGGCACAAACACTTTCTGAAGAGGACCGTAAGATGATTATCCGATCATTGAAAAATGAAGTTCTCGATTCGTTACGGCAACAAATCAAATCTGGAAAGATGAAAGACACGATTGATTACTCTTTTCAGGATCCATTTGGGTGGGGTGATTTTTCGTGGGTGCAGGGTGGCAATCGCCAGAAGAATGCATTGCTGAAATCAAAATATTTTACCGGAAGCATTACACTGGATATGAACTATAATTATTCGTTTAATCGACCGATAGACCATACTAATTCCGGATCAACTGCCACGTTTCGCACGAATGAATTTAACATCTCATACATCGAAGCAGGCGGTGACTTTCATTATAAGAATGCCCGGGCAAGATTGATGCTTCAATACGGAACACGTGCCACCGGAATTCCGCGTAATGATAACACTCCACTGCGCGGACAATTTGATCTGCACACTGCTTTACGTTTTGTTACCGAAGCTTATGCAGGCTATCACTTTGATGTGTGGAAAGGAATTAATGTGGATGCCGGGATCTTTAAATCGTATGTCGGACTGCTTTCTTATAACAACTTTGAGAACTGGAATTATCAGCCATCGTTTACCTCGGATAATACGCCCTGGTTCCTTACCGGGATTCGCGTTCAAACTTATCCCAGCGACAGACTGAAAATCGAATACTGGATTGTGAATGGCTGGCAAACCTATGGTATGTTTAACGAAGCGCCAGGAGTGGGTATACAATTTCAATGGCGGCCAAAAGAATCCGTTTCTATTCTAACCAGTATGTATGGTGGCTATGATACGCCCAACATTCCGGAACGCTTTCGCTTTCACAGCGACAACAGCGCGGTGATCCGTTACTATAATGCACCCGGAAGAAAAATTTCTAAAGCTGCATTTTCGTTAACAGCCGATATCGGTTTTGAAAATGGAGGTGGAGTAGCAGCGTTTGGTCGCGATGGAAAACCTGCACAGAACTTTATCAGCGGAATGATCTATCACCGGCTTTGGATGGCAAAAGAAAAACTTGGCTGGACGATTGGTGGAGGTTATATCAATAACCCGGGAAGATACCTCGCCTTATTGCCAGCCGGCAATGCTGTGCTCACGCAAAATCCGGGCGATAAGTTTGAAGGGTGGGACCTTTCTACATCCTTACAATATATGCCTGATGAGCATGTAACGTGGGGCTTGGAGATCGTTACCCGCCACGCGTCTGTTCCGTATTTTTCAGGAAGGGGTGGAGTAACCTCTCCGAACGGATGGAATCCGCCAATTGGTGATCCGGCAGGTTATGCAGCTGACCTTGTAAAAGATGAAACCCGGATCATTGCTTCGATGATTGTAAGGTTTTGATGGGTGAAGGATGACATTCATGCGGGTTATTCCAAAAACATTGATAAATTTCAATGTATTTGAACCTTCTTTGTAATTGAAGGTGTTGCAGTAAAAACCAACCCGGAATGCCCCAGCCAACACAGGAAAGACGTATCGGACTCTTCCAGGCAACTGCCATTAACATGATCGACATGGTGGGCATTGGTCCATTTGTTACCATGCACATGGTGATTTTTAAAATGAATGGTCCGTATTTTTTATATGCATGGATTGCCGGAGCAGTGCTCTCGATTATCGATGCCATGGTATGGAGTGAGTTGGGAGCAGCGTTTCCGCTGGCGGGCGGATCGTACAATTTTCTGAAAGAAACATATACGAAAAATAAAGCTGGCAGGCTGATGAGCTTTTTATTTGTCTGGCAAACAATGATTCAGGCTCCATTGGTGATTGCATCTGCGGC
>CAZHQP010000375.1:0-2727 GCA_964534735.1 uncultured Roseivirgaceae bacterium | reverse complement strand
GCAGGTGTGGGAGATCAGGATCAACAACCAGCAGGATGAATTAGTGTGTATCAGCCGGATTACCATGGCTGTGATTGATAAAAAATAACGGAGTGGAGAAGGAAGTAAGTTTATTGGAGAAAACAGTATTACCGGCTGAAGCGGAGTTATTTGAGATCCTGCTGAACCAGGCACACGAAAACAATTATTCTTTCGCGCTATGGAGAATGCCAAACGATCCAACAAAAAATCTCATCCTCTCCTACACCAATAGAACGCTTGAGCCTAAAGCAATCGTTGAAGACCTGCCCTCAGGTTTTATCTTCGCTCCGTTTGACAAAGCCAAAAGCCGGTATTTTTTAAATGCCGATCTGATCTTTTCGTTTTCAGAAGGTACAGTAAAAGAATCGCCCGATCCGAAACGAAAGTCTTCTCTTGAATGGCTTACGGATGCTGTAACTAAGTCTATTCTCAAAACAAAAAATACATTCTTCTCAAAGGAAACTACGGCACACTCATCATCCGACAAGACCGGTTATGAGAAGCTCGTTAAAAAAGGAATTGAAGCGATTGAAGCAGGGGCATTCGAAAAAATTGTTCCGTCACGCTCCAAGTATGTTGAGCTTCCGGAGTCGTTTGATGTGATTGAAACGTTTCAGAAACTTTGTGATGCATACCCCAATGCCATGATCTCATTCATCAGCATCCCCAATGTGGGAACGTGGATGGGTGCTTCACCTGAGTTATTGATCCAGGTTGAGAACAAGCATATCTTTAAAACAGTCGCGCTGGCCGGAACAAAACCGTTTGAACCCGGAACCAATATTAAGAACGTTGCGTGGACACAAAAGGAAATTGAAGAGCAGGCCTTAGTTTGCCGGTATATCATCAGCAACTTTAAGAAGATCAGGCTGCGGGAATATGATGAGCAGGGTCCCAAAACAATTGTTGCCGGAAATGTGATGCACCTGAAAACAACCTTCGCGGTTGACATGAAAGAAACCAACTATCCGCAATTAGGCTCTGTTATGCTTCAGCTGATTCATCCGACATCGGCTGTCTGCGGAATGCCGCTGGAAGAATCCATGAATTTTTTAAAAGCAAACGAGGGCTACGATCGCGAATTTTATTCAGGGTATCTCGGACCGGTTAACATTCAAAACAACATTTGCCTGTTTGTTAATCTTCGCTGCATGCAGTTAACCGGAGACCAGGCAATATTATATGCAGGAGCCGGTGTTACAGCCGACTCGGTTCCGGAAAGCGAATGGGAAGAAACAGAGATCAAGCTCAATACACTCTTAAAAGTAATTAACGCGTGAGCTTGCAACCCATCTACGATATTGCCGAAATCTGTTTCCGTAAAAAAATTACGAATGTAGTATTATGTCCGGGTTCGCGTTGCGCCCCCTTAACAATTGCTTTTTCCCGTCACGATAAAATTAAAACCCGTACGTTCAGTGACGAACGAAGTGCCGGGTTCATTGCATTAGGAATTGCACAACAAAGCGGAGTTCCGGCAGCAATGGTTTGTACCTCCGGAACGGCAGGTTATAATTTTTCTCCTGCAGTTGCTGAAGCTTTCTTCTCACAAACCCCCTTGCTGATCTTTACGGCTGATCGTCCGGCCGAATGGATTGCACAGCACGATGGCCAGACCATCCATCAACAAAATATGTTTGGCAGTCATGTAAAGAAATCATATTCGCTCCCGCAAACCTATGAGCATGCCGATGATCAATGGGCCGTCAACCGGATTGTAAACGAGGCGATCAATCTTTCCTTGCAGGAACCTAAAGGCCCGGTTCATATCAACGTGCCTTTCCGGGAGCCGTTTTATCCGGAACCAAAAGAAAAAATTACCTCCTCGAAAGACATCCGCATCATGGATGACCTGCAGAATAATTACAGTCTTTCGGCAGAGCAAGCCGATCAGCTCAAGCGTGAATGGAGCAAATACAGTAAAGTACTGGTTGTTGCCGGCCAGCATGATTACGACAATAACCTGATTGCATCGCTGGGCAATTTCATGCAATCACAACCGGTAGCAGTTGTGGGAGATATTATAGCAAACCTTAATTCGCTTGAATCGGTAGTCCGGCACACAGATGTCTTCCTGGCGCAGGCGCCAGAAGATGTAAAGAAGAGTCTCCGGCCAGATTTACTGATAACGTTTGGGAAGTCAATTATTTCAAAAAGCCTGAAATTGTTTTTGCGCAAACACGCTCCGAAAGCACACTGGCATATTCAACCTGCCGGATTAGTGGCTGATCCGTTTCAAAGCATTACCAAAATAATCGGCACCACTCCGATATCCTTTTTTGATTCGTTGCAAATCACGGAAAAATCAAAAGTTTTTGAGAAGCAGAAACAAAGCAATTATCAGCAGCTCTGGCAGGCAGAAGAGCATCGTGCAGAACGCGGCTTAAAAGATTTCTTTACGAAAGAAGCGTTTGGCGAGCTGGAACTTGTTCATGAAGTGCTACGCCAGCTTCCTCCGCTTTGCAACCTGCACCTCGCTAACAGCATGAGTGTGCGCTATGCAAACCTGGTTGGACTTACCGATCCAAAGAAAAATATCAACGTATTTTCGAATCGCGGAACAAGCGGAATTGACGGCTGCACCAGTACGGCTGTCGGCCATAGTTTGATCAATGAGCTGCCGAATTTCCTGATTACGGGCGACCTGGCTTTCTTCTACGACCGTAATGCCTTCTGGCATAACTATCCGTTACCAAACCTTCGCGT
>CAZHQP010000374.1:0-2731 GCA_964534735.1 uncultured Roseivirgaceae bacterium | reverse complement strand
CGTGTAAGTCTGATTTCCTGCCCGCATACTTTAACCGCGCGAATACATTTTACGAGCTTAAAAAATCTGAACAGGCGTTGGAAGATATCAATAAAGTGTTGAGCATAAAGCCTGATACGATCCCCGGAATTTTTCTGCAAGGTCTGATCTATACCCAGCTTCAGCAATATCCCGATGCGTGGAAATCTTTTGTTCAGGTTTTAAAAACCGACTCAACCAATATAGAAGCGCTTATCAACCTGGGAACAGTTTCATATTATCAGCACGATTTTGTTTCTGCGAAAAAGCATTTATCAAATGCGCTTTCCCTGAATCCAAATGCAGGAGACGCGTATAACTCGCTTGTGCTGGTAGCCGTGGCTGAGAAAGATTTTCCTGCAGCCCTCGCGTATGCCGACAAAGCGTTGAAGCTGGACAGCCGGAACTCGTATTACAAAAATAATAAGGGCTATGTACTGCTGATGACCCATAAATCCGAAGAGGCGTTATCGTATATAGATGATGCAATTGTTGCTGATCCATATAACAGTTATGCGTATCGTAACAAGGGAATGTATTTTCTGCGTAAGAATGATTTTGCCAGTGCGATCAGGATGCTTGAAAAAGCACGTTCGCTGGACGAAAGCACTGAACAGGTCTACACCTTACTTGCTGAAGCATACATGAAAAATAATGAATCGGATAAAGCGCTTGAAGCTTTGAAGCACACAAAAAAGCAACCTGATTGAAAGCAATGTCGCTGGCAGAATTAATTACCGGGCTTGATAAGCGATTGAAAGACCCGTTGCCGGGCGCAACTGCGCATGAGCTTTTACGCGCACGGCCGGTAAGCGGCCAGTTCCCGGATTTTGGCCACAAGCTTCCGCCCAAGCCAGGCAGTGTGCTCATTCTTTTATATGAAGAGAATGGTGTGATCAAGCTGCCGCTGACCAAACGTGCTACATACAAGGGGACGCACAGCGCACAGATCAGCTTTCCGGGTGGAAAGTCTGAAGCGGGCGAGAATTCAATTCAAACTGCATTGCGTGAAGCGGAAGAAGAGATCGGGATTCATCAGAGTGAAGTCCAGGTTATCGGACAGCTCACGGACTTCAATGTTATTCCCAGTAACTTTATTGTCACGCCCATCGTAGGCGTGTTGGATTACGTTCCGGTGTTTAAGCCCGATCCGCGCGAGGTTGATAAGATCATTTATGCTGAGCTTATGGACTTAATTAAGGATGATGCTGTCTACGAAGAGGAGATTTTAGCAGGCGGATTATACCCGATGATCGCCCCGCATTTTTTAATTGAACATGAGATCGTTTGGGGTGCCACTGCCATGATGTTAAATGAGTTCAGGACTGTATTGCGGGAAATTGCTTCACTCCGGGCGTAAAACTTAATCAGCATAAGCAAAATTATCTGCGAGCAGTCTTAACTCGTGACCTGCTTGAGATTTCTCGCGGGAGGCGCAGCATTTTATAGTTTTACTTAGCTCGCTCGAAATGACATCCATTTATTTGGATTAATTCCAAATAGTGTTTAAAATTGCTTTTCCTTTCGAAAAATGAAGGTTTTGATTGTTTCCCCGTGGTAAAACCTGCCACCATACTGCTTGCTGACAACCAGCCGCTTACGGCTGCCGGGATCAGTTTCCTTATTGAATCCAGTCAGGAAGCGGAGATCGTTGGTACGGTAGAAGACGTCAGCCGGTTTGCTGCACTCACTACCCAACTGAAGCCTGATCTGCTCATTGTTGATTATAATATCCCGGGCTACATCTCACTCGATACACTCGAAAAAGTGATCAGCGATACGCATGTTAACACGCTTATCATCTCATCGGATAACAATCATCAAACAATCCGGCAATCGCTGAAGGCCGGTGTGAAAGGTTACATCACCAAAGAGTGCAGCCGCGAAGAGATTGTGCTGGCGATCCGCTCCACCTCAAAAGGCGAGAAGTTTTTTTGTCACAAGATCCTCGATGTGATCATGGAGAAGGAATCTCCGGCAACTAACCAAGCTTGCGAACCTACTGTGCTCACCGTTCGCGAAACAGAGATCCTCGAGCTACTGGCAAAAGGCTATTCAACACAACGCGCAGCGGATAAATTAAATCTTAGTCCGCATACAATTCATACGCATCGTAAGAGCATTATCAAGAAGCTTGGTATCAAGTCGCCTACGGAGTTTGTGCTGTATGCGATTGACTTTGGGTTAATAACAATCACTAATCGCTGACCGTCATGCTGAGGCGTCAGCCGAAGCACCCCCTGATAGAGGAAGGAATTTTATTCGTAGCCTTTGCTGATCCGGTTTTTGATCAACTAATCCGGGGATTCTTCGCTCTCGCTCAGGATGACGTAATCTCAGCGTCCCAACTGCATCAAATACTTTTTCGGAGTAATGCCAAACTTCTTGCGGAACGCAGCAATGTAATGACTCGGGTTTGTGTAGCCAATCTGCGTGGCAACTTCATTCACTTTGTATTTACCGGTATCCAATTGGATTCGGGAATGATCAAGCTTGTGATTCAGCAAGTAGCCGTATACCGTATTGCCATAAATTTCTTTGAAGCCAACCTTGAGCTGAAACTCGTTCAGTCCGGCAAGCTTGGCAAGCGCCTTTAGTCCGGGCGGGTTATCCATATGTTTCAGGATATGTTCTTTCGCATGCTTGATTTTCCGAACAGTTTCTTCATTATTGAGAAAGGGACAACTTTCCGTATTTGCTTTCTTTTCAGAAA
>CAZHQP010000373.1:0-2737 GCA_964534735.1 uncultured Roseivirgaceae bacterium | reverse complement strand
ATGAATATCCTGCCAAAGCCCCATAATTAATTCCGGGCTTACTTGCCGAGAAATAATTAACGGATGAGAAATCGGGTGAGACCACAAGCTTAACACTGAATCCGGATTTGGATTGCACTTTCTCTTTTTCAGAATCCGTTTTAGGCTGACCCGAATTTTCAACAGTGTCGGTCTTTGCAACCGCATCCGCTACAAAAACAGAATCTTTTAATTTAAGTGATTGTGTTTCTTCTTGTGAGGCAGTATGACCAGAAGAAATAACACTGGTTACAGATTTTTCCGATTCCGGAATTACAGCTGCCTGCTTCTCTACCTGATTTTGTTCGTTGACAGGACTTTGATTTGAAATATCCCCTACCGCTTTTGAATCTCGTGAGTTCAATTCCTGCTCATCTTTTACGGTTCGCTGAGAGGCTTTCTCTTTTTTAGCCGGGAAAGATTCTACAACACCATTTCCATCACCTTTATTTTCCACCGGTTGCGCTGCCGCGAGATTTTCTTCACCAGGTTTGTGCGGTTGTTCCTTCTGCTCCTGAACAACGCCTTGAGTTGCGTTATTAGATCCATGCTGCGTATCGGTTTTAGTAACTAATTCCTGTTGAGGTGTTAAAGCATACCAGGTTGCGGTAATCGCAATAATGCCGGTTACGGTAAGTCCGGAAATCGTTTTCCAGTTCCAGAACCCTGAGCCGGGTGCAGCCTGGTCGAGCCTTGCGGCCATCTGCTCCCAAGCAGCGGCATCCGGAGGTGGTTTGAAACCTTCAGCCGCTTCTTTAAACAGGTCGTCAAGCTCGTTATCAGACATATTTTGCATACGCACCTTTCCGGTTTGCCTTTTCAATCATTACTTTCAAATTCTCGCGGGCTTTCATCAGGTTCGATTTCGATGTGCCTTCCGAGATGTTTAATATCTTACCAATCTCATCGTGGGTATAGCCGTCAATCACATGCAGGTTAAATACTGCGCGGTATGCCGGTGACAAATGCTGAATCATGCCGATAAGCTCCGCATAGGAGATATCATCGAGTGCTGTACCCACAGTGGGCTCAACCACTTTGTCTGCAGTTGCCGCTACATGATTGTAATGTTTGGATTCCTTCCGGTAGTGATCAATCGCTGAATTGATCATGATCTTCCGAAGCCATCCTTTAAAAGAAGACTCGGTTTCATGCTGATCCAGTTTTTGATACACTTTCATAAATCCGTCATTCACTATTTCTTTGGCTTCTTCGAAGGAGCGGCAATACCGCAGGCAAATGCTCATGGCATAGGCATAGTAGTGCTGGTACAGCAAACGCTGACTTTCCCGGTCGTTTTTCTTACAACCTTCCAGCAGTAGCCTCATGGGAGCTTCCTCGTTAGTCAAAAAATTTTCCACAGGACGGAACGATCGGTAAAAGGGTTGCCTTGGTTTAGAAATTTAGTGATAAAATCCGGGAGCGGTCGCAGGAATAGCCTCCACGTGCGGAATGCGACAATAAATGATTGGATTTTACCGGAATGACAGGGGCCTAAAACAGAAAATCCCCCGAAGTCCTGGACCCCGGGGGATAATCATTGTCTATAGTTGGCTTTAATCTGATGTAAATGTATGCGCGGCCCGGAAATCGTCAATTACTGAATCGGTGACCTGCAAATTTGCGGGTTGAATTGTCAAATAGGAGGATAAATTTACTCAGCGGGCCTCCGGAGCGGGCACCGAATCAGCCTTTAAAGTGTCATTTTCAAGGTACTGCTTTTCAAGGCGCTCTTTCAACTGGGGCTTGGAACCGGGAAAGGTGGTTCGGGTAGAAATGTCATAACTGGCATACAGCAAGGCTGCCATGAAGACAACGGCGAAACCTGCGAATATTTTCTTGGAACGACTCATGTGTTGGTGTACTATGAAGGTAAGCTTACTGGTCAGTCATTGTGCCTTCCGATCCGCAAGATAAACCAGAATTGTTATTTTATTGTAAAATCATACCCCATCCCTCGTGATTTAGCGTTTAAAAAATAATTCCATTCAAACCCGTACAAACAAAAATGCGTCTAATACCGAAACACATTATTCATGAAACTCCTCATTACTTTTTTGTTGGTAATTTCCGCACCAGCCACTATCCTGACTGCAACAGATGAATATTACTGGGTTGTAGAAGGCACGACATGCAATGAAGGCACCAGTATCATCCGAATTTACAACGACAAACATGAACTCATCTATACGGAAAAAATCAACGGCAAGCTCGATGTGAAAAATAGAAACACACACAAGCTATTAAATCGGAAACTCAGAAAACTGAAGGCACTGCGCGAGAAGGTATAATGGCAGCGCCTGCGCCAAATAAGGTATGGTTGAAGGGAATGGTTGAGGGAATGGTTGAGGGAATAAAAAAGGGGCTTTCGCCCCTTTTCTTATTTCACTTTGTTAACCACTGCATCAAATGCTTCAGGGTGGTTCATTGCCAAATCAGCGAGTACTTTACGATTCAGGTCGATGCCTGACTTCTTCAGTTTGCCGATGAATGAGGAGTAGCTTAATCCATGCGGGCGAACACCGGCATTGATACGCTGAATCCAGATCGCTCTGAATTCTCTTTTCTTTTGTTTTCTGTCGCGGTATGCATACACGAGACCCTTCTCAACTGCATTTTTCGCAACGGTCCAAACGTTTTTCTTACGACCGAAGAAGCCTTTGGCGAGCTTCAGGATCCTTTTTTCTTCTCTCGCGAGACGCTACATTGTTTACTGAAC